>WFMQ01000147.1 GCA_015488995.1 Nitratifractor sp.
GTCATTACCAATGGTAGATCGATCCGATAGTGTAGCCCAAACTCAGGATCTGATACGGGGTACAGTCGCCCTCCCATCAGCCGGATCAATTCCCGCGCCAAATAGCTCTTGAGTTTGCGACTGCTGCGCTGTATCTCCCCCACCATCTGCACATCACCAAACACATCATCGAGAAACTGTGAATTCCCCTCGCTCTCCGATACCAACAAATCAAACGTCATCATCTTCGCCTCGGTATCGGAATGTACGGCGAGGATCAGGGTGGAGTCATACGCCACCTGCCCCAGCTCGATCAAAAAGGTACGCAGGATCTGTTCGATCCGCTCCACATCTCCGACGGCCGATCCGATCAATTCTGGATCCAGACGGAAGATCAATGTGTTGTGCTTGAGGATGCAGTAGGGTTCGACCTGCCGCCTGAGGCTCTTCAGCAAATCGTCCATCTCGAAGGGGTGTTGCTCCAGCGTCAATTTCCCAGAGCGCACCTGCGCAAAATCGTTCAAATCCCCAAGCGCATCGTTGAGCAAGTGCTCATCACGACGGAAACGTACCATTTCATGCTCGATCGTATCTCGATCCAGAGCATCCGAGGATTGCTCTTCGAGGACTTCTCGGTGACGGCGAATCCCCTGCGTCGATGCGGCCAGTCGCTCCCCGATCACATCGAGGATCACATCCTGCCGCAACGCGATCTCTTTTTGGCTCGCTTGCATGGTCCGATACTGATCGGTCAGGCTCTTGACTCTCTCCGAAGAGAGATAGAGAGCCAGCACCCCAATCACCGCCAAACCAAACAAAGCCGTCCAGAGCGATGCGGTACCCTCTATCTCACTTGCCTGCACAGAACAGGTGGTCAGCACGAGGAGGAGTGCCCCGCCCCCAAATGTCGATGTCTCTCTCTCCATTCTCATCCTCCCTCTATCTTCTATTTCTTAAGGGCACCTCTAAAAATTAATGTTTTTTGCCCGATACTCTGGCAGTCGCAAACGCAAGCGCCCATTTCATGGGTTGAGTGCTCCTTTGTCGCATCGGACAAAAAACAGGTTTAGAGGTGCCCTTAAGTATACCAAGAAACAATCAACACAATGTCACCCGATACCCCTTACTCCCACTCGATGGTCGCGGGGGGCTTGGAGGAGATGTCGTACACGACGCGGTTGATCCCGTCGATTTCGTTGATGATCCGGCGGCTGATGTTTTCGAGGATGTCGTGGGGGACGTGGGCAAACGTCGCCGTCATCCCATCCACCGACTCGACCATCCGCACCGCGACGGTGTTGTCATAGGTGCGATTGTCCCCCATGACCCCCACGGAGCTGACATTGAGCAGGACGGTAAAGGCTTGCCAGACTTTGTCATAGTAGCCGCTGGCACGCAGCTCTTCTTGCATGATGGCATCGCTCTCACGTAGCAGACGGAGGGCGGCTTCGTTGACCTCCCCCATGACACGGATTGCCAGACCCGGCCCGGGGAACGGATGGCGGCCGATCATGTGCTTGGGCAATCCCAGCTCGAGACCGAGCTTGCGCACTTCGTCTTTGAAGATTTCCCGCAGCGGCTCGACCAGCTCAAAGGTCATCCACTCGGGCAGGCCCCCGACGTTGTGGTGCGATTTGATCGTCTTGGAGGGGCCTTTGACGCTGACCGATTCGATCACGTCGGTGTAGAGGGTGCCTTGTGCGAGGAAGCTCACATCGGTGTGTTTACTGGCTTCGGCATCAAACACTTCGATAAATTTTTCGCCGATGATCTTGCGCTTACGCTCCGGATCGGTCACCCCGGCCAGTGCTCCGAGGAACGCTTCACGGGCATCGATCGTAATGAGGGGGATGTCCAGCATCGCAAACATCTCTTGCACTTGCTGTGCCTCATCCTTACGCAGCAATCCCTGATCGACGAAGACACACACCAGTTGCTCTTTGGGGAGGGCTTCATGCAGGAGGGCAGCGACCACTGAGCTGTCCACCCCACCGCTCACCCCGCAGAGGACTTTACGATCACCGACCTGCTTCTGGATCTCGGCGATTTTCTCCTTGGCGAAGCTCCCCATGTTCCAGGTGCTGCTGCATCCGCAAATGTATTTGGCGAAGTTTTTGAGCATCGCGGTGCCCAGCTCGGTGTGGTGGACCTCGGCATGAAATTGGATCGCATACACTTGGCGTGCCTCATCAGCGATGGCGGCATACGGGGAATTTTCACTCGTACCGATCACCTGGAACCCCTCAGGAATCTTCTCGGCACGGTCTCCGTGGCTCATCCACACGACGCTCTCATCGGCGATGCCGTTGAACAGACCCGATTCGGCTTCGATCTTGAGGCGGGCTTTGCCGTACTCGTGATGATCGGCTGCGACCACTTCTCCGCCAAAATGCTGGGTAATCAACTGCATCCCATAGCAGATCCCGAGAATGGGCACTCCCAGATCCCAAATCCCCGCATCAGGATGGTACGCGTCTTCCGCGTAGACTGAGGAGGGGCCACCCGAGAGGATGATCCCTTTGGGCGTGCGGGCTTGGATGGCTTCGAGCGATTCACGATACGGAACCACTTCGGTATAGACACCGCTCTCACGGAGTTTGCGGGCGATGAGCTGGGTGTACTGCGAACCGAAGTCGAGGACGAGGATGGGGACGTGTTTCATGGGGTACCTTTTGGGCGTGAATTGTGATAGAAGGATTATACTGAAAAATTCGTTAGAGGGTCTCTTCTGCATCATTTATACCCTCTCTTTACATATTTTTGGATAAAATCACGCCAATTTGAATGGAGGTAACCCACCATGACACAACCCCTACTGATCGAAATCGGTGTCGAAGAGCTCCCCGCTGTTCCGCTGCTGAAAATCCTCAAAACCATCGAAACCTCTTGGAAAAACATCCTCAAGGATCGCATGCTCACGTGTGAGTTTACCTTCCTCTATACCCCACGCCGTCTGGTGCTGATGCACGAGGCGATGCCCCTCAAACAGGCCGATCGGACGATCGAGCTGATGGGGCCTCCGGTGCAGGCGGCGATTCGAGACGGGGTGCCGACCAAAGCCGGAGAGGGATTTGCCCGCAAGTGCGGTGTGGACTTTGCCGAGCTTGGGCGTGCGGACAACAACGGCCGCGAGGTGCTCCACTTCACCCGAGAGGAAAAAGGTGCCCCCACCTCCGATCTGTTGGGTGCGATGATCCAGGAGTGGATCGGCTCAATGGCGTTTGGCAAGATGATGCGCTGGGGGGCACGCAGTGAAGAGTTCATCCGTCCGGTGCGGTGGCTTCAGGTGCGCTTGGGTGAGACGAGTGTGCCGGTCGAGCTGCTTGGCACGATCTCGGATACTCAGACGCACGTCCATCGGATGGCAAGCTACGATCCCATCGATGTCCCTTCGATCGCCGCGTACGAGTCGGTACTGGCCGAGGGGGCGGTGGTGCTCCGCCCCGAGGTGCGTCGGGCGATGATTGAGGCAGATTTTGATGCGATTGAGGCGGCGGCGGGTGTCACCATCGAGCGCGACGCAGAGCTGCTCGCTGAAGTGGTCGCCATCACCGAAAACCCCAAGGCACTCCTCGGGACATTTGACCCCATGTTTCTCGAGCTCCCCCCTGAGGTGATCATCACCTCGATGAAGGAGCATCAGCGCTATTTCCCCGTCTTTGAAGGGGGCAAACTCACCCACAAATTTGTCGTCGTCTCCAATGCCCTGACCGACGATTACAGCAAGGTCATCGCCGGGAATGAGCGGGTGCTCAAGCCCCGATTGGCCGATGGACTCTTCTTTTACCGCAACGACTTAGCCGCTGGACTCTCGACCGAGGGGCTCGACAAGGTGCAGTTCATCGATGGCTTGGGGACACTGGCCGACAAAATCGACCGCGAACGCCGCATCGCCATCCGCCTCCTCGCCCTCTACATGGATCGCCTCGAAGCCGACACTGGCAAGAGCCCCGCTGAGCTAGAGCAGCTCATGGACCGTGCCATCACCCTCGCCAAAGCAGACTTGATGAGTGAAATGGTATATGAGTTTACTGAGCTTCAGGGGCTCATGGGGTACTACTACGCCCAAGCCCTCGGCGAAGATCCCCTCGTCTATACCGCGATCAAAGAGCAATACATGCCCGTCGGCGAAGGAGCCGAACTCCCCAGCTCCATCTTCTCAAGTATTGTGGCGATGAGCATCAAGCTCGACACCCTCCTCGGACTCTTCAGCGTCGGCAAGATCCCAAGCGGTTCCAAAGACCCCTTCGCCCTGCGCCGCGCGGTCAACGGCATCGTCCGGATCGTCTCCGAGTACGATTTGGACTTGGAGATCGATGCGATGATTGCGATGCTCGCCCCCAACTACGATCCGTTTGAGACCACACGCCTGAGCGACTTCATCCTCGAACGGATCAACAAATCCCTCCCCGCCAACCCCTCCGTGATCGCGGCCGTCCTCGCCTCAGGTGAGCGCAATATCCCCGCCATCGCCCAGAAGGTCGCCGCCCTCGATGCGATCGTGGGCGATGAGACGTTCTCGGAGCAGTTCAGCACCTTCAAGCGCGTCGCCAACATCTCCAAAGACATCGATCTCGACGGTGCGCTGACCATCGATCCGGCACGGTTTGAGACCGAGGCGGAGACCGCTCTCTACACAGCATACACACACGCGATCGCGGGCGACTACCCCGACTACCGCGCCCGCCTCGAAGCCCTCTTCGGACTCAAGCCCGATCTCGACCGTTTCTTCGATGATGTGATGGTGCATGCCGAAGAGGAGGCACTGCGCCACAACCGTCAAGCCCTCATCGGATCGATTTACCGCAGCTTCCGAGAGATCGCCGACATCAAAGAGATCACGGTCTGACACTCTCCCCATCATCGTCACCTCCCTCTCGTGCCCCAACTTCCGCTTGGGGACAAAAAACATTTTTAGAGGTGCCCTAAATACAGTATAATATAATAATCATATAATTCTATGCTATAATTACACTATAATATATTTATGAGGCATGAATGCAAGAAAAATCCGCACGAATTTATCTGTTTGACAAGCACATTGCAACTTTGTATGATGATAAGGGGCGTATCTATCTGAAGCAGGTTGATGGCGGGGCGCATTTTGCCAGTCCTATATCCATCGACAAAGACATAGCAGAGATAGAGACGACCCGATTGCCAGAGGGGGTAGCGGGCTTCATACACGATGCATTGCCAGGAGATTATGGTGATACTGTCATGGAGGCCTTCTATCTCAAGCATGAAGGCAGAGAGCCTAGGATACTCGACAAGCTTCTCTTTATCGGGGATCGATCGTTGGGTGCGCTCTCGTTCAAGCCTGAAGCACAAAGAGATGACACCGAACATACGCTTCAGCTCAGAGAACTGTTTGATGAAAGCAAGAAGATCCAAGAGGGTATCGTCTCGGCAACATCCGATTATCTAATGATCGCAGCACACTCGGTAGCCGGAGGCGCACGATCCAAAGCGGTCGTCGGGGTCGACCTCGAAAGCAAGCAGATCTACCTCGGTCACAGGCATGGCAAACTACCAGACGGTTTCATGCGTGCCATCATCAAATACGATGATACTCCCGAGCAAAAGCATTCAGAATATACCAAACTGGAGTACCTCTACTCTCTGCTGGCAAAAGAAGCGGATATCCCCATGTCGCAAACATACCTGATGGAAGACAACGGCCGTCTCCATTTTGTCACCAAGCGATTTGACCACATCGATACGAAGCGGTATCATATCCATTCATTGGCTGGACTGCTCCATTCGGATTACAAAATCCCAAGAAGTCTTGATTACGATGATCTCTTCCGAGCAGCCAATGCATTGGGTACCCGAAAAGATATCCCCCAGTTGTTCCGGCAAATGATCTTTAATTATATGTTCGTGAACCAAGATGACCATTCAAAGAATTTTTCGTTTATGATGGATAAAAATGGGGAGTGGAGTGTGACACCGGCCTATGATCTTACCTTTGCAAAGGGGAAGAAAATGACCGTCGAACACCAGTTGAAACTGGACGGAAAAAATATGTCCGCAGCTACATTGGATGATGTGGTAGCCATCGCAAAACGACACGGAGTGAGCATGGAGCTCTTGGCAAATATGATTGACAAGATGAACGATCTGCGAAAAACAATGCTCCCAGAACTGCTCAAGGAGTATGCAATCGGAGACGAAAAGAAAAAGTTTCTTTTGTCCAACGTGCAAAAAAGAACATTCGGGGGAGCTCTGTAGCATGAAAACACCATCGAAAGTAAGAGAACTGCTCGACGAGTTGAAGCAGAAACAGACAACGCAGAGGGTAGATCCAGACACATCAAACTTCATGCTTCTGACTGATGAAGAGATAGCATTGATCCTTGCTCGGCGTGCAAAACGGTTGAGAATTGAGACACACAAAAGGCAAAGCGATATAGCCGACAAAGCCAGTATGCCCGTCTCCTCCTATTCGGTATTTGAAAGAGAGGGCAAAATATCTCTTGCCTCTTTTGTCGCCATAGTGCGAGCTCTTGGGAGGATCGATGAGCTTGAAGGTATTCTGTCGGGCACCCTCTCGGAGAGGATCAAAACGTTGGAACAAAAAGACCTTGCCACACCAATCAAGCGGGTGAGGCTTGGGAAAAATACCCCACATTAATCCCCTTTTGCTGCAATCCCTTCCATGGAAAAATACGCCGCACTCTTCACCATCATCCTCGTCGCCCTCTACGGCACCTACAATGCCACACGCACACGACACACATCATCTCAAAAACCAAAAACCCCATACACGCAATCCAAAAATCTATACATTGAAAGGATAGGGTCAAAGGATAGCGTCAGGACACAAACCACAAATACAAAAAGCTAACTATCTCCAATTTGCTTCAGAACAAGACTATCCACTTCTTTTTCAGTGACATTTACCAATTTGCTTTTATCATAAATATACAGCAAGTGCAGTTCATTTTCAACGACGGCTAAATAGCTTATGAGCCTGTATCCGGCACTTTTACCTTTGTTTTTGTCACTATTCGCCACGCGTACTTTAAACACATTTGATTTTAGCTCTATCCCCAAATCTTCTTTCGTCTTGATGGATGTCAAAAAGTCTTGAATATCCAAATCTATATTTCTGTATGTTTTTGATAATTTCTTTAAAGCTCTTTTGTATAACGCTTGTTCTACTACAGTATATTTATACATTTTGGATAGTAACGGTAGTCGAAGTCCGATGACCTAAACCATTTTTCGCATCCCTTAGTGTATCACCCAGCATGGATAAATCGTTTAATACTTCATGGTCATACGCAGATTTTTCGTGGTCTATGACTCTGTAATCGTTTATCATATTGTCTTTTTTAAAGACATTCAATAATTCTAAAAAAATAGTCGATTTTACACTACTTACATCGATCTGAAGTTGCATGCTCATCTCCTCATAGTCAGTTAGACACTTGATTATATCTTCGCTGGTTCTGGTACAGCGTCTCGATCGTAAGGGGATCATCATGATGCATCGTCGCATCCATCACAATCTCAACAGCACTGCTCTCGCGATCTCTATGGGTAAAATGGCGCACAGGATCGATCCCCAACTGCCGACGCAGAGATGATTTGACACTGCTGCGGTTGAGCATCTCCCCTTCGATTGCCGAGCTTGAAAAGATCTCCTCCACCAACGTTTGCAGTTGGTTTTCCTGAAGATATGCCGATCCCAAAAAACGGCTCAGCGCTGATAATTCCCCTTGTTTGCGGGATATTTCATGCATGAGAGGTTCGATCTTTTGGGTATCGCATCGGAAATGTGGGTAGTCTATTTCCTGCCATATCCAGTGCTTCACACCGCTCATCCTCTCCCTTTTTTATGCTAATTCTACCGAAAATGAGGCGATTAATCAAGCTAATCACCTCATTTTTGATGTGATTAACTATCAAAAATGAGGGTAACAAGGTGCAAAATCTCGCGGATGTGGAGAGGTGGGTTGAGGGGTTGAAGAAGGAGTTGAGTATGTGGGCTGGGGCTTCAACCCCACACGATACGCTGCGCGTTTGTTGGACGGAAGTCCAAGCCCCAAGTGAGGATTATTGTTTGGTGTAGCCAGCATCTTTTGGATCGATGTAATTTTTCCGATCCTCTTTGGATTTACCGCTATGAGCATCTGTCCAATTAGCAAACACCAAGTTCCCATTATTCAAAAATTTATACATAATATAGTCGGTAGACACCTCGGTTGATGTGGTATCTCCATGGACATATTTTGTTTGCGTCACGTCTAATTCCGTGGTATCTTTTCCATTAGAATCTTTGGCAGCACCCCCGACTTTGTACGTTCCGGAATAAATATAAATCTCTTTATCTTGGGTACACTTATTGTCAGTAGAAGTTATTATAACGGACTTATACGTCCCGTCTTCATTGAGTGCAAGAGCTTTGTCATAATATAATGTTTTACCAGCTGGCAAATGACAAGCTTTGCTCCACGTCCCCACAATTGTATTACCACCCGTACCATTGCATCCTGTCAAACCCGCCAAAGCCACAGCCACTACACTGCCTATGAATACACGTCTCATCATTACTCCTTGATTTAAATTACAAGAGTAATTCTACCCCCCCCGTTTAAGATAAGCTTAATTAGTCTGTTTAAACGACTGCTGCGTTAACACCCTTGTGGTATAATCACCCAACACTTACTTTCAAAATCTGGAGCCATCATGCAAACTGCGCATCAAAAACTCTTTGACGAAATCGACCTTCTACCCATCGATCTCAAAAGCCAATTTGTGGACAAACTATTACAGAGCATCACCCCGTCACGCCCTTCGATCGATACACTCTGGACGCAGGAAGCTAAGAAGAGAAAAGATGCCATCGAATCGGGTGAAGTTACGCCAGTCGATGGAAAACACGTCTTTCGAGACATCGCCAAAAGACTGCATGCCTGAATGCGCTATTCTTTTCACCCCGAGGCAGAAGCTGAACTTAACGATGCCGTAGATTATTACCAAAAACAACAAGCAAATCTTGGATTGGAATTTGCCAAAGAGGTTCACAGTGCCATACAAAGAATTTTGGCTTTTCCAAACGCATGGCAGCTTCTTGAAGATGATATTCGCAGATGCATGACCCGCCGATTTCCTTTTGGGATTATCTATTATGAACGAATCGATACCATCATCATCATCTTGGCAATTATGCAACTCAATCGCAAACCAGGCTACTGGCAAAAACGAAAAAATAAACAATGAAAAAAGTAGCAAACTTGTTTATTCTTGTCCTACAACCTATCCCTCTCATCCGGCTCCACACTCGGCACCGTATTCAACGCTTCCGAAAATGATTCTTTCGAAGCTCATTTGGCTCTCTGGTTTTTTCGCATCGCCTCCATCTTCTCGGTACTCTCTCTCAACGTTCTCAAAATTTCTTCTGAATTGACATACTGGGCTTCAAAAAAATCAAAGAGATCTCGGTAGGCATCGTTTTCGATGATTAGGGTCTCCGTCTCACTGTTGAGTGCGTGCGTTTGATTGTAGGCAAACAAAAGTCGGGTGTACTCTTCTTTTAGCTGTGTATCAATGATGATGGGCAAATACCCATTTTTTAAAAGCGGCACATTGGCAATCAACCTCGCCATCCTGCCGTTGCCATCATAAAACGGATGGATCGCTGCAAAACTTGTGTGCATGTCGGTATAAACCTTGACGGCTTCTTTTCGGGACACAATACCCTGTCTCATCTCACCAAATTCCCGCAACCAAAGATCCATCAAGTATCGGGTATCGTCTGGATGGGGGTAATAAAAATGCTCATCCCGCCCATCGATCCGTATCCATCTACCGTTTGGCATCACCTTGTAAGCACCGACAGGACGCTCATAGTCTACGAGGATATGTGTCTGAATCGCCTGATGAAGTGCAAACAAATCCGCTTCCTCGATCCGCTCTTTGGCCAGCATTGCATCGATCAAATCGAGAGCCTTCATGTGCCCGATCACCTGATGATGTTCTGCTATGGATTTCCCCTGTACTGTCAATCCATTCTCGATGATAAACGACGTATCCCCCTCCGAAAGCGTATTCCCCTCGATGGCATTGGAGTTGTAAATCCACTTGACTCTCAATTTTTTCAGCAAGGCTTCTTGTTCGTAGGCTGTCAATTTGTCCGTCAAAGCATTCATCATGGACTCCAAATATTTTCAAAATATATGGATCGATTATACCATAAAACAGAAGCATCAACTCGACATTAATCCCCTTTTGCTACAATCCTCCTCATGGAAAAATACGCCGCGCTCGTCACCATCATCCTCGTCATCCTCTACGGCACCTACAATGCCACACGCACACGACACACACCATCCCCCAAACCCCAAGACACCCCATACACCCAACACATCAACAATCATCCCACCGCCCCTGCCGCCGAAGAGCTCTCCCAGCTCGATACGCCAGAATACACCTATCACTACATCCGAAACGTCATCAAACACGGCTCAAACAGCCTCGGGTTTCCCGGCGGGGTGATGGAGGGGGGATACATTGGTGAAGCGGATGCACCCGGGGTAGCATGCTATGTGCTGCACCTCTCGGGCAAAACGTGTCCAGCGGGGACAGAGAAGAAGGAGGCGCATCTGTTTTTTAGCAGCAATTGCGCTGGGTGTCATGGCAATGACGGACGGGGACTCCATGGCAAATATCCCGATTTGACCCGTCCGACGCTTCAAGGCATCGCAAAACAAATGGAAGCGCGGCACTGATGGGCTACTTGCGGGATCGGCTCCGGACACGGCGTGGGCGGCGGGTCGCGCTCGGGATCGGCGTGGTGGTACTCGTGTGGCTGATCGTCCGCTGCTCTTCCGATGCGTTCAAACCCCCGGCTCTCGTCTACCTCCCCACCGGTACGATCACCCAGCAGATC
>WFMQ01000148.1 GCA_015488995.1 Nitratifractor sp.
GTATGTATGAAAAGGAGGCATTAGGGATTGTTGGTATGCTTTTCTCAATGAAAAACTTTTATTTTCGTGGGTGCGCCATTGCACACCCATCACCAAATCACGGGACTAAAGTCCCTACTCCTGTAGGGCGAGGCGTCTCTCTTTTTGGCTCGATGTCGAAAACCGCAACAGGTCGTCCGTCGTCTGCACATACGCTGGCAGAGTCTCAAACGACTTGAGCATCACTTTGGCGGCGGCTTTGGCATCGCAGTAAGCACGATGGAGTGCCTGCGATCCTAGGTCAAGCGTCTCATTGAGGTAGGCCAATCCGTACCGCTCACTCTCAAACGTCCGCTTCGCCAGCTCGATGGTGCACATGCGCGGATTGCCGATGCTCCCGAGTCCAAACCGCTCAAACGAAGCCGTCAAAAAGGTGTGGTCAAACTGCACATTGTGCGCCACAAAAATCGCATCATCGAGAAACGTCCGAAGCTGTGTCAATGCCTCCCGTCGGGACGGTGCTCCGACGAGATCCTCGGGCTCGATGCCGGTGAGTTTGATGATCGGATCGGGGAGATAGGCGCAGGCTACGTATGTTTCAAACCGGTCGATCACTTCCCCGTCTCGCACTTTGACTGCTCCGATCTCGATCACCTGAGAGGTGCCGGGCTTGGAGCCGTTGGTCTCGATGTCCACGATGCAAAACGTCTCGTCGGGGTAGGGGGTAAAATGGGGTCGAAAACGGAACCCATCCCCCTCCATCTCGATGGGGTATCCCGAGGCTTGAAGGAGGGTGAAGATGGTATCACTGTCCTCGAAGAGGGTCGTGTGCTGGCGTACAATCCGCTCGTAGGCTTCGGAGGAGAGTCGGCCATCGTTGCGCCGGAAGGCCGCTGTCAGGGGGTCATAGAGTTTGAGCATGTTGGATGAACCGCTCCACTTTGTCGGGGTCTTTGTGTCCCTTGGAGGCTTCGACCCCTGAGCTGACATCGACCCCATAAAACCCCATCCCTTCAATCTGTGAGAGGTTTTCAGGGGACAACCCTCCGGCGAGGATTGTCCGAGTATTATCCCGCTCGGCAAACCATTCGAGGGCCAACCGTTTCCCTTCACCTCCGTATCCGTCAACATATGCGTCCACCAATCGGTAACGATTGTCACACTGTGACAAATCTTCGATGGTCTGTGCGCGGATGACCGGTAGAGCCGGGACGGTCAAGGCATTTAGATACGCTTCGTCCACTTCAAAATGGATCTGTGCCAACGAGATGCCGGTTTTGGCTGCAACCGCATTGACCACCTCCGGTGTCACATTGACAAACAACCCAACCCGCTCGACAAATGGCGGCAGCTGACGGATGATTTCTGCTGCAGCCTTGGGCGTGATGTAGCGTGGAGAAGGCTCATAAAAAACAAACCCCAAGGCATCCGCTCCGGCACGGGCAGCGTGGAGGGCATCGGTGAGGTTAGTGATGCCGCAGATCTTTACTTTCACAAAAGTCCCTTCACTACTCACTTTTCACTCTTAAAGAAGCAATCGCTTCTTTGACCCCTTTGGGGTGCTTGTACACAAACGAGCCAGCAACCACAATATCAACCCCAGCATCGGCAAGCCTTTTGATATTATTGTCATTGACGCCGCCGTCTACTTCGATCCGGCACTGCGGGTTGTGCTTTTCGATCATGGCTTTGAGTTTCTGGGCTTTGGGGATGACCGAGTCGATGAAGTGCTGCCCCCCAAAACCTGGATTGACACTCATCAGCAGTACCATGTCCAGATCGGAGAGTAGATATTCGATCGCTTCGGGAGGGGTGTGGGGGTTGAGGACGATGGCAGGCTTGATACCCCGACTGCGAATTTTCTGGATGAGGCGGTGGGGGTGTTTCTCCTCTTCGATATGGAAGGAGATGTATGCGGGCTTGAGGGGAGCGAAGAGATCGACAAAGAAGGGGTTGTTCTCCACCATCAAGTGAATGTCCAACGGTTTCGTCGCGGCGTTGGCGACCGTTTCGACCACCACCGGACCGATGGTGAGATTGGGGACAAAATGGCCGTCCATTACATCCACATGGACGAGGTCGCACCCCCCGTCGCAAATCGCCTCAACATCACGCGATAGGTGTCCAAAATCTGCCGAAAGTATGCTGGGGGCTACCTGCATTCTCTGTCTCCTTTTCTCAATAATAGATGCCATTATACCACTCCGTGCTTGCGGGAGCCTCTATGGTACGATTTGGAACTTGAATCTCTTCTCCATGGAGATCGCCTCATCCCGTCCATAGACAATGATGCTCCGATCCACTTCGATCTTGTCCGCAGGGATCTTATCGGGGTAATCGACAAAATTGAGGATGTGTTTGATGGTGTTGATGCGGGCCTTCTTCTTGTTGTCGGATTTGACGATGGTCCAGGGGGCTTTGGTCGTATGGGTAGAGCTGAGCATCATAAATTTGGCGAGGGTGTACTCATCCCAGAGGCGTTGAGACTCTTTGTCCACGGGAGAGAGCTTGTACTGCTTGAGCGGATCGGTCTCTCGGGATTTGAATCGGCGCGCCTGCTCTTCCTTGGAGACTGAGAAATAAAATTTGAACAATTGAATCCCCTCATCGACAAGCATCTGCTCAAACTCCGGCGCGTCTTTGAGGAATTTGTGGTGTTGCCGTTCGGTGCAAAACCCCATCACTGGCTCTACCATCGCACGGTTGTACCAGCTCCGATCAAAGAGGACGATCTCCCCCGCACTGGGGAGATGCTTGACATACCGCTGAAAATACCATTGTGTCGCCTCTTCATCTGTTGGCTTTTCGAGGGCGACGACCCGGGCTCCCCGAGGGTTGAGGTGCTCGGTGATCCGCTTGATCGTCCCCCCTTTGCCTGCGGCATCGCGCCCCTCAAAGATCATCAGAATCTTCAACCCCTTGTCTTTGACATGGTTTTGAAATTTGAGAAGCTCCACTTGCAAGGCGTGCAACTCTTTTTCGTACGCGAGTGTCTCTTTCTTGACCCAGACTTGTATTTTGTTGGGGTGATTTTTTACGTGGCTCTTTTCTGCCACGTGCTCATGTTTCTTTGCATTGTCATGTTTCTTTTGATCGTCATTTTTCTTGGCCATGTCGTGTCTCCTTATCCTGTAAATTTACCGCTACGGGCACGCTGGGCTTCCATGATCTCCAGCTCACGGGCACCGGAGACGACCACTTCATCGTTGAGGACATAGTCGAGTGTCTCATCGCGTCCGGCATAGTCTACGGCATTGAGGATCACCTTGATCGCCTCGAGGCGGGCTTTGTGCTTGATGTTGGAGCGGATGATCGTCCAAGGGGCGTGGTGGGAATGGGTGCGCTTGAGCATGTGGTACTTGGCACTGGTGAAGTCATCCCACCGCTCTTGGGCTTGCACATCGATTTCGCTAAGTTTCCACTGACGCAGTGGATCGGTTTTGCGACGTTCAAACCGTCGTGCCTGCTCATCCTTGGTGACGCTGAAGTAGAGTTTGATGAGGGTCGTCCCTTGTCGGACAAGATCCTTCTCGAATCCTTTGACCCCTTTCATGAAGTCTTCGTACTCTTTGTCGGTGCAGAAGCCAAACACTTGCTCCACCATGGCACGATTGTACCAGCTGCGGTCAAACAAGACCATCTCCCCGGCATGGGGGAAGTGCTGGATGTATTTTTGGTAAAACCATTGGGTACGCTGCTCCTCGGTGGGTTTGCCGAGTGCTACGATGCGGTAGTGTTTTTCATTCATGTAGCGGCTGACACGTCGGATGGTGCCCCCTTTGCCGGCGGCATCCCGCCCTTCAAAGAGGATGATCATCTTTTGTTGCGTCTCTTCGAGGTGCTTTTGGAGCTTGATCAATTCGGCTTGGTAGGGTTTGAGCTGCGCCTCTTCTCTCCGTTTTCGGACCGATTTCTTGGTTTCCTTCTTCTCGGCATGTTGTTGGGTATACGCCTCAATCAGTGCTTCGAGAGGGACAGCGGTGCCTCCGATGTCCACACGCTGAGGGGTGTTTGCTTCTATCATATATTCTCCTTGGGTATCGGGATACTTTGATTATACTCCGATGTGGTTAAAAGAGGATAGAGGTTGTGGGGAAAGGAAAGATGAAAAATGGGGAATGAGGAAAAGGAGGGTGAGGTGCCGAAAAGACCGTATGGACGGCCGTCACAGCCCGGCCGCCTGGATTGCCTCTGCTTGCGCATGGGTGATGAGAGGATCGATGACGTTTTCGAGGGAGCCGTTGGTCATGATATCCTCCAGTGCGTAGAGCGTCAGGCCGATGCGGTGATCGGTGAGACGATTTTGGGGATAGTTGTAGGTACGGATTTTTTCACTGCGATCGCCGGAGCCGACCTGAAGCTTGCGTTCGGCAGAGGTCTCATCGAGTTGCGCCTGGAGCTCGGCTTCGTAGACGCGAGCCTTGAGGATTTTCATCGCTTTGTCACGGTTTTTGTGTTGCGACTTTTCATCCTGCATCGAGACGACGACCCCCGTGGGGATGTGGGTCAGGCGCACCGCTGAGTCGGTGGTGTTGACCGATTGCCCCCCGTTGCCGCTGGCGCGAAAGACATCCATCTTGACATCACTGGGCTTGATGTCTACCTCGACATCTTCCACTTCGGGGATCACCGCGACGGTGATGGCGGAGGTGTGTACGCGTCCCTGCGTCTCCGTATCGGGGACGCGCTGGACACGGTGGGTACCCGCTTCGTACTTGAGTTTGCTGTAGACTCCATCCCCTTTGAGGAGGGCGATCATCTCTTTGTACCCCCCAGCGGTGCCCTCGGAGGAGCTGATGATCTCCACGCGCCACCCCTGCCGCTCGGCAAATCGGAGATACATTTTGAACACGTCTTCGACAAACAAGGCACTCTCGTCTCCCCCCGCACCGGCGCGGAGTTCGAGGTATATGTTTTTGTCGTCGTTGGGGTCTTGGGGGATCATGAGGACTTTGATCTCCTCTTCAAGCAGGGGGAGACGGGGCTCGAGTTCGTTGAGCTCCTCTTTGGCCAGATCCCCAAGCTCTTCATCACCGAGGAGCTCTTTGTTTTCGGCAATCGCTTCGGCTGTGATGAGGTAGTCGCGTGCTTTTTCGACCAGCTTGGCGATGGAGGATTGTTCCTTGCTGAGGTCGGTCATTCGCTTGATGTCGCTGGCAATGTCGGGCGAGCTGAGCAGGGTGTTGATCTCGTCATAGCGGTCAATGAACGGTTGGAGTTTTTGCTGGAACATGAACGATCCTGATGGGGGGATGAGCGTGTGCCATGCCCGAAAGCATGGCAGGGGTTAGAGGAGTGAAAGATTAGGCAGCGTCAACGGCGTTGACAAGCTTGTGAAGACGACTCACCTTGCGGGAAGCGGTCTCTTTCTTGAGGAAACCTTTGCTGACGAAGTGGTGGAGCTGCTTATTGGCGATCTTGAACGCTTCAGTTGCTGCGGCTTGATCGCCAGCTTCGACCGCTTCGTGAACGGCTTTGACGATGTTTTTAAGGCGGGTGCGGTAGTAGCGGTTGCGCTCGGTACGTTTGATGGTCTGCTTGATGCGTTTTTTGGCGGATTTATGGTTGGCCATGGTGATGTTCCTTTGTGATGAGTCTCGTTGTAATCGATTTTGGATTCTGGTAGATCCAGAGTCTTATGAGTGGCGAATGGTATCGAAAATAATATTATAAACGGGACTGGTTAATCGATTTTCGGGTAAAATAGTACCATTTCTTTTAAAGGATTGCTGTGAAATTGTTTGGAACCGATGGTGTCCGGGGTAAAGCCGGTGCCAAAGTAAGCGCGCCGGCCTCGATGCGATTGGCAATGGCGACTGGGGTGTATTTCCGCCCCCAAGCCAAGACCAATCGCATCCTCGTGGGCAAGGATACCCGCCGCAGTGGCTACATGATCGAGAATGCCATTGTCTCCGGCCTCACGGCGGTGGGGTACGATGTGATCCAAGTGGGGCCCATGCCCACACCGGCGATCGCCTTTTTGACCGTGAGCATGCGGTGCGATGCCGGGATCATGATCTCCGCAAGCCACAACCCCTACTCGGACAATGGGATCAAATTTTTTGACGAAGAGGGGAACAAACTGAGCCGGGAAGTCGAGCAGAAAATCGAAGCGATTTACGAGGACGATTCTCGGATAGAGGCCGAGCAGGTCACGGGCAAAAAGATTGGACGCTCCAAACGGATCGATGATGTGATTGGTCGCTACATTGTCCACATCAAAAATTCCTTTCCTCGGGAACTCAGTCTCGCTGGATTGCGGGTGGTCATCGATGCGGCCAACGGAGCGGGATACAAGGTGGCACCGACAGTGCTCGAAGAGCTTGGGGCGGAAGTGGTCGTCATCGGCAACCAACCTGACGGCTTCAATATCAATGAAGGGTACGGGGCGATGCACCCCCGTACCTTGGCCAAAGCGGTACGTCAATCCCGTGCCGATCTGGGGATTGCTCTCGATGGGGATGCGGATCGCCTCGTCGTGGTGGATGAACAAGGTGAGACGATCGACGGGGACAAGCTGATGGGGGTGTTGGCACTCCATCTGCATACAGAGGGGCAGCTCAAAGGGGGTGGGATGGTCGCTACCGTCATGAGCAACCAAGCCCTCGAAGACTACCTCACCGACCATGGTCTGGTTCTGCACCGCAGTACCGTGGGGGATAAACATGTCGTAGAGAGGATGCAGCGAGAGGGGATCAACTTCGGCGGGGAGCAGAGTGGTCACATCATCTTCAGTGATTATGCACGGACGGGGGACGGGATTGCAAGTGCGCTTCAGGCGTTGGTGTGTCTTGTCCGTGACGGTCGTCGTGCGAGCGAGGTCTTCAATCCGTTTGAGACGTACCCGCAACAGCTGATCAATCTCGAAGTCGAGCACAAAAGACCACTGGAAGAGATCGAAGGGCTCTCGGCCCTGCAACAGGAGATCGAAGCACGCGGCATGCGGCACCTCTTCCGCTACTCCGGTACCGAAAACAAAATTCGCCTACTCCTCGAAGGGCGGGATGCCCAAGCACTTGATACGATGATGGAGCAAGTGATGGCCTTCTTCAAGACGGGGGTGTCGTAGTGCGGATAGCGACCATCTTTCTGATGGCGTTGGTGGGCACTTTTGTCCTTGACCAAGGGATCAAAGATCTGTTTGTTGCCGGTTGGGATTGGCACCACCCATGCCTTTCGTTGGAGTTGCATTACAATCACGGGGTGGCGTTTAGCTTTTTGGCTGGGCTGGGGCCGTGGCTCAAGTGGGGGCAGATGGTATTGATCGTCGGGATGGCGATGTATCTGGCTGTGGATCGTTTGATTGGGGAGTACCCGCTTGCTTTGGGGATGCTCCTCGGTGCCGCATCCAGCAACCTCTACGACCGCTTCATCCACCCCGGTGTGGTCGATTATGTTGCGTGGCACTGTGGATTCAACTATGCGGTCTTCAACTATGCCGATGTGGTGATCGATGGGGTGATAGGATGGGTCGTGCTCACAAAGTACCTCCAGCATCGTCGGAGAAAAACTGCATGAAGCGTCTTGGGGTCGGAATCCTCCTCGCCTCCATGGCATCGATGGTGTCGATGGCGGCAGTGCGTGACTACACCATGACGGTGGGGGATCATACCGTGCCGGCAGGGATCACCATCCTGGATGAGAAGTACCTCGACTTTGATGCGATTGACGGCGTGCCGTTTCATGAGATCTCGGATGTGACCTACCTCTCCGACCGGCAGGAGCTTGTGTTGGTGAGTGACAAGGGGGCTTTGTTCCGATTTCGTGCCCAGTTTGATCGGCGCATGACCCTATCTCCGCTGCATGGATATTGGCTGACCCACCCCGATGGTACGCGACTGAGCAAACGTGAGCACGACAGCGAAGGGCTTACCCATGACCGCACGGGGGATCTCTATGTGAGTTACGAGCATCTCCCACGCGTGACACCCCTGACGCGTGCGGGTCGGGTGGGCGCACCCCTCCCTCTCCCACATCACCTCGGATCCTCTCGCGTATACCGCTCATCCAACACAGAGCTTGAATCGATAGCATGGCATCCCAAATACGGCATGATCGTCGCCAAAGAACGCCCATCCAAGGGGACAAAAACAACCGATCAAGCTGTGTACTCTCTGGAGGGGAGTGTATGGAAGTTTCGCACAGAGCCTCTCCCAAAAAACAGCATTACATCGCTCGAAGTGATGGACGATGGTACGCTGCTGGTACTCGAACGCTCATTTGATACGCACAATCTTCGGATCGTAATCACGCTCAAAAAAGTGTATCTCGATACGACCCAACACGGGAAATGTCGCACCAAAATCCTCGCCTCCCTGCGCAGCAATGAGGGGTGGTTGCTGGACAATTTTGAAGGACTGGCCCGTGTCGCTCCCCATCGCTATGTCATGGTGAGTGATGATGGTGACCATTTTTACGAAAAGACATTGCTGATCTATTTTGAGGTTACGCGATAGGGGGCAGGTGGCGCAGGAGCTGATCGTGGATGGCTCCGTTGCTTGCTACGATCCCTTTGTCATCCAGCGAAAACCGATCACCGGTTTGGTTGGTGATCGTGCCTCCAGCCTCCTGCACGATCAAAATCCCCGCCGCGACATCCCACGGCTTGAGGTCGATCTCATAGAAAGCATCGGTACGCCCCTGCGCGAGGTAGCACAGATCGATGGCAGCGGCTCCGAGGCGGCGAATGTCCCGGATGTGAGGGAGGAGTGATGTGAGGGCATCGATCACCCAGCGGTACTCGATCCCTTCGTTCACCTTGGCATAGGGGAAACCGGTGGCGATGAGGGATTGCTGGAGCTCCGTTTGGGGACTGACATGGAGAGGAGCACCGTCGCACCAAGCCCCTCCGCCTGCTTCGGCCCAGAAGAGCTCTTCGAGGATGGGATTGTAGACGACCGCCATCGTCGGCTTGCCCCCCTCCCAAACACCGAGTGATACCCCGAGGTGGGGGATGCCGTGGATGAAATTGGTCGTCCCATCGATCGGATCGATGTAGATGGCGCGTTCGTGATGATAGCTGCCGTGATGACTCTCTTCTCCGATGAGTGTGTAGTCGGGAAAGTGTTCGGAGAGCCGTGCGAGGATCCGTTCCTCGACCTGGACATCGTATTGGGTCACGAGATCGACGACCCCTTTGTGGTGGATGGTCTTGGAGGCATGGTAGCCTGACTGGATGCGTGTACCGGCTTCGAGGGCGATGCCCTTTAGGTGTTCGATTGGTTTCATGATGGAATTATAGTATAATTTAGGTCAATCAAGCACCAAGAGGATCGAAACATGAGTACTTTGAATCGTATGGGTGTCGTCATCGCGGTCGTGGCACTGCTTGCGATGGTTTGGTACGGCAAGGAGGGATACCGAGCCGCCATCACCTACGAAGCCCGTACCGGAGAGATCGCCACGCGGATGGATGCGGCGGGGGTAGCCGAGCTCCGGCTCAAAGCGTTTGCCTCTTTTGTCACCCTTGGCTGGGTGCGCAACGATGCCCAAGTAGAGCTGACGCGCCTCGAAAAGGAGCGCAGCTCTGCCCACGCATCTGCCGACAGGGATGCGATCGGCTTTGGCGCAGCCGCCGCGACGCTCCTGGCACTCTTTTTCCTGCTGAGTATCCGGGGATTTACGGTGGTCGTCTCCCTCGGTGCCCTCGTCGCACTCATCAATGGGCTTGTGACCCCCATCCTCCTCATGATCGTCCACAAGCAAGTCGAGTACCTCGGCGATGTGGTGCTCTCCTTCGAGTCCAAAGGGATCCTCGGATCCATCTCCAAACTGTATGCCGGGGACAACATCACCGTCGCGCTGGTGCTCCTCGTCTTTTCTGTCCTCGTCCCTCTGCTCAAGACCCTTTCGCTTCTCTTTGTCTCTGTGTACGAATCCAGCCCATTTGCCACCGGGGTTGTCCGGTTTTTCCGGCATTTGGGTAAGTGGTCGATGTTGGATGTCTTTGTCGTCGCTCTGTTGTTGGTCTATCTGACCTCCAACCAGCAGGATGTCAGCCGTGCCGAAGCGGAAATCGGACTCTACTTTTTTCTCGCGTATGTCTTGCTCTCGATGGTGGCCAGTCTCAGTGCCGACACGATGTTGCGGAGCAAAACGGGAGAAGCATAGGGGTGCCTTGCCGTCGGTTAGCTCTCTTTGAGGAGTTTGTCCGCCAGCTTCTTGACATAGTTGTTCTTCTTTTTTTGCCTTCCCGTTTCACAGGCTTTGGTCGTGTACGTCTCGAGCAGTGCCTGTGAATTGATCGGGGGGTCACCGGGGAGAGGATGGACGTGGGTGTAGCTCCCGTCGGATTCCAAGTGCCATTTGAGCTGATTGTCCGCCAGCTGGAGACGGAGGATGTGCAGGATGCGCTCGGTGAGAGCCGGAGGGTAGATGGGGGTCATGAGCTCAATGCGGCGATCGAGATTGCGGGTCATCAGGTCGGCACTGGAGATGAACGCCGCGTCGTGGTGCTTGAACCAATAGATGCGGGGGTGCTCGAGATACTTACCGATGATTGATGAGACGGTGATGGTCTCGCTGAGTCCAGTGACGCCCGGGCGGAGGGTGCAGATCCCTCGAATGATCAGTTCGATCTTCACCCCCGCCTGTGCGGCACGGTAGAGGGCGCGGATGATGGCTTCATCGACGAGGGAGTTGGCCTTGAAGATGAGATGCCCCTCTCGCCCATGTGCTATCTCTTTTTCGATCAGTTTGATGAGCCTTGGCTTGATTTGTGTGGGGGAGATGTAGAGATTTTTGAGTTTGGCATGGGTCGAAAAGCCAGTCAAGAAATGGAAAAAACGTGTGGCATCTTTGTTGAAAGCATCGTTGACGGTGAAATAACTCATGTCGGTGTAGATTTTGGCGGTGCCTGGATTGTAATTGCCCGTGGCAAGGTGCAGGTAGCTTGTGAGCTTGGAGCCGTGACGCTTGATCACCTGTGCGATCTTGGCGTGGACTTTGAGACCGGGGATGCCGTAGACGACGTGGGCACCGACCTCCTCGAGGGCTTTGGCCCAGTGGAGATTGTTCTCTTCGTCAAAGCGGGCTTTGAGCTCGACGAGAACGGTCACCTGCTTCCCGTCCTGAACGGCATCAATGAGGGCTTTGACGATGGGAGATTGGGGGCCGACACGGTAGAGGGTCATCCGGATCGCGATGGTATCGGGATCCTCAGCAGCCTCCTGGACAAATCGGACGACCGGTTCAAAACTCTCATACGGGTGATAGAGAAGGAGATCCTGCTGTGCCATAGCTGCAAAAACAGTTTCCGTGTCGAGTGGTGGGAGGGTCTTGGGGGTGTAAGCGGGAGAAAGGAGATGCGCAAGGGATCGCTTCCCTACGATGTGCCACAGGCCACCGAGATTGAGCGGGACAGAGTGGTAGTAGAAGATATCCGCCACCTCGAGGTGGAAGTGACGGTTCAAAAAAGCAATCAGGTCTTTGTCGGCATCTTGACTAAGCTCGAGGCGAACGATGGAGCCTTTATTACGGGATCGGAGCCCCTCTTCGAGAATTTGGAGGAAGTCATCCGCTTCCTCCTCTTCAATCGCCATGTCGGCATTTCGGGTGACCCGAAAGGGGGTAGAAGTGATCGCGGTATGTCCTGGAAAAATATCCCCTATGAAATGTTCGACAACACTTTCGACGGGGACAAAGAAATGATCGGCCGTCAAAAATCGGGGGAGGATGCGGGGGATACGCACCAAACCATGCCGGAGCGTACCGGTGCGATCTTTGAGTTTGACGACGATGCCGAAGCTGAGGTTGTTGAGGTGGGGGAAAGGGTGGGTCGCATCGACAGCAATGGGGATAATCACCGGATAGACTTGCTCAAAAAAGAGAGAGGTCAACTTTGCCTGAGTCTCCGCCGGAAGGCGATCATACGTCTCGATCGAAACCGAATGATCCCGAAGCTGTGCGGTGATCTCATGATAGGTGTCTCCGAGGATCTCTGTCTCGTTGTGGAGGTAGGTGCGGATGGCGGCGAGTTGCTCACCTGGACTCATTTTGTCGGCTCCAGTCTCTTGAATCCCTGCTTGGTAGAGGGCTTTGAGTCCTGCGACACGGATCATGACAAACTCATCAAGATTGGTACCATAAATAGCGAGAAATTTGAGCCGCTCCAGCGGAGGGAGATCCGGATTGCGTGCTTGCGCCAGCACACGGGTGTTGAACTGCAGCCAACTGAGCTCGCGGTTGAAGTAAAAATCGGGTTGGGTGAGGTCTTTCATCGTGTCCACTCCAGCGGAGAGACACGGTGAACGCACACCACGAGTGGGGGAGGGGGCATCGTCGTGTCCTTGGTGAGCATCCGTAGGCAAACAAGGATGGGAAAAGAGGGGAACATCACGCAGCCTTCAGCCCCGCTGCATATGTGTGGATCACATCCCCTTTGCGTTGCAAGACAAAATAGCCCCGCTCCAAAGCCCCATCGATCACTGCTTCGGGGACAAAAAAACCTGCAATACCGGCGTAGATTGTGTAGTCCCTGTATTGGGGCATTTGTTTGAGGTGCGCGATCTTTTGAGGGAGTTTCTCGAGGAGGGACGGGTGCACCTTGTATTTCACTTCGATGAGGGCTACACTCTTCCCGTTGACCAACAGAATATCAAATTCATCCCGTATCCCCTTTTGTTTCATCCCGACGTTTTTCATGAGTGTCTCAAAGTGCATCCCCGCCACTTGGAGGGTGTCACCGAGGGAATTGACAAAATACTCTTCGGCGACATCTCCCTGATTGTTGGAGATGCCACCGAGCTGCTTGGCCACACGATCAAGCCGCTCATCCACCTTTTTAAAGAGCCCCCTAAGATCTGCATCGGTCTTTTTGAGCTGCTCGTCGGTTTTATTGAGCTGTTCGTCGGTTTTATTGAGCTGTTCGTCAGTCTTAGCTTGTGCCTCTTGCAAGGCTTTGATCTGCTCGTCAGTCTTAGCTTGTGCCTCTTGCAAGGCTTTGATCTGCTCGTCGGTTTTAGCTTGTGATGTAGCCAAGCTGGCTACAAGCTTTTTCAATTGTTGATCGGTCATGTCATGGTCTCCAAGATGTTAGTGTTCCTATAATAGCATAAAATGTTCAATAGTCTCAAAACCCAAATCCATAAATAGAAAAAAGCATTAGCCGCAATCATCGAATCCATGGGCTTTGCGTAAAATCATCGCCGAACCTACGGGTGCGACTTAGATTTTGCACAAAGCCCATGAACACGAGCATCACAGCTACTGCAGATTTTCTATTTACGGA
>WFMQ01000149.1 GCA_015488995.1 Nitratifractor sp.
CTTTTTCCCCTTCGATCAAGACCAGTACCTTGGCATCGAAGAGATAGCGTTCGGCGAGCGGTTGGATTTCGATGGCTTCTTCTTGCTGGCAGACGATGTAGTCTGCGCCAAGAGCATTGGCGATCAGTGCATTGCGAACTTCATTGACCGTGACGGCAAAGCGGAGACCGTTTTCTTGGCAGTGGTGTGCCAGATTGATCGCTTCGGTCAGGGGCTCTATCAATATGATCTCTCCATCGAGTACTCGCGAAAAATCTTCGAGTGAAAACACTTTTCTGAATGAGGGTGATGGCACCCAGGGGTGTCCGAATATCAGCATGCTATTCCTCCTAATTTGGTACACATTCTTTGGAGCAGTAGTGTTTGCCCTTGCGCGTGATGGCCTCGTCGATGGTGACGTATGTTCCACAGGTTTCACACTCGACCAAGGTATCTCCAGACGGATCATCTTCTACGGTTTTCTCTCCGTCAAGCATCGGGACTTTGCCGCCCAACGCACGGTACACTGCGACTGCGATCACGCCAAAAAGGATCAATTTTAACCACATAACTCTACTTTATCCATAAAAAATTGCGTTTGTTCCATTGAACTATAGCACAGTTTGGGCGTTTCGTCAATGCCGCCACCTCTTCTTCGACACGGCTCCCTTTGTAAAAAAGGTACTGTGTCGCGGGATCACTCACATGCCGTGTCAATGCAAGCAGCAGCTTGGTGTCGGTCACGGCACGCGATGTGATGAGGGCAAACGGAGTGTGACGGAGGTGCTCCACCCGTTTGCGCTCCACGGTGACCTGTGTCAGTCCCATCTCCATCGCTGCGTACTTCAAAAACGCCGCCCGCTTCCCGAGAGGTTCGGCGAGGACAATGGGGATCTCTGACCACACCGCCGCCAGTACCAACCCGGGAAATCCCGCTCCTGTCCCCACATCGAGCAGACTCGTTGGTCGATCGAGGAAGGTGAGCGGATAGAGTGAATCGACGATGTTGGCATCAATTGCCTCGCGGGTTTTGGCTCCGGTGAGGTTGTGGGTCTGGTTCCATTCATAGAGGAGATCGGCGAAGGTGGCGAGGCGGGACAAGGCGGCGTCGGAGACGGTGATGTCGGCTTGCGTGAACGCGGTACGTAATTTTTCAGTGTTCATTTTTCAGTGTTCACTTACAATAAGTGCCCCATCTGCTCTTTTTTCACCCGCAGATAATCGACATTGTACGGATTCGCTTCGATCTGCAACGGTACCCGCTCGACGATCTCGACGTCAGCGAGGGATTCGATCTTTTTTGGGTTGTTGGTCAGCAGGCGCAGGTGGCTGATCCCGAAGTGAGCGAGGATGAACTCCACCACCTCATACGTCCGTTCATCGGCGGCAAATCCCAGCTGGTGATTGGCGGCGACCGTATCCAGACCCTGATCTTGGAGTGCATAGGCGTTGACTTTGTTGAGCAAGCCGATGTTGCGCCCCTCTTGGCGGTGGTAAATCACCATCCCCCCCTCGGCCGCGATCCGATCCAGTGCAGCATCGAGTTGTTCCCCGCAGTCGCACTTGAGCGAGCCAAGCGCATCGCCGGTGAGACACTCGGAGTGGATACGTACAAGGGGTACTTCGGGGAGAGGATCGGTAAAAATCGCGAGGTGCTCACGCTCCCCCTCCTTGAAGGCTTGGATCTTGAAGGTACCGTGACGGGTCGGCAAAGTGGCAATGGTGGAGAGGGTGATGTTTTTCATGTCGGAATTATATCGAAAGTAGATAATTTAATTATGCTTAAGTATTTTTTGGAGTAGAATGGCACCAAGATTATCCCAAAGGAACTCCCCATGTTTACCCGTTTTCGACGACGACGCATCCATCCGATCATGCGCAACCTCGTAGAAGAGACGCGTCTGAGCACCGATGACTTCATCTACCCGCTGTTTGTCCGCAGCGGTAGCGGTATCCGCGATGAGGTGGGCTCCATGCCCGGTGTCTACCAGATGAGCATCGATGAGGCGGTGCGCGAGTGTGATACCCTGAAATCACTCGGGCTCTATGCCATCATCCTCTTTGGGATCCCCGACACCAAAGACTCGGTCGGGAGCGAAGCGATGTGCGAGCACGGCATCATCGCCGAAGCGGTGCGTGCGATCAAGGCGGAGCACCCCGATATGTTTGTCATCACCGATCTGTGCTTCTGCGAATACACCGATCACGGCCACTGCGGCGTCCTCGATCCGGTGTTGGAGACGGTGGACAATGACATCACCCTCGACAACCTCGCCAAACAGGCCATCGTCCATGCCAAATCGGGGGTCGATATGATCGCGCCGAGTGGGATGATGGATGGGATGATCCAGGCGATTCGTCGGGGGCTGGACGCGGCTGGGTATGTCAACACCCCCATCATGAGCTACTCGACCAAATTTGCCTCAGCGTATTATGGTCCCTTCCGTGACGTGGCGGAGTCGGCACCGAGTTTCGGAGACCGTCGCAGCTATCAGATGAACCCCGCCAACCGCCGCGAAGCGATCGCCGAGAGTGTCACCGATGAGGCGGAGGGAGCCGACATCCTCATGGTCAAGCCCGCCTTGGCGTACATGGACATCATCCGCGATGTTCGGGAGCATACGACGCTTCCGTTGGCAGTGTACAATGTCTCGGGTGAATACTCCATGCTCAAGATGGCCGCTCGCGCCGGCGTGATCGATTATGAGCGGGTGATGATGGAGACGCTGCTGGGTTTCAAGCGTGCCGGTGCCGACATCATCATCACCTACCATGCCAAAGAAGCCGCCACCTTGCTTCAAGGGCACCTCTAATAATAGGTCGTGCCCTCAACAGAGATAGCCTCTCTGCCCCCATTTTTTTATCAAGGAGTCCTACCCATGCCTGCACGAGAATACATCCAAGCTGTTCTTCGCGAAATTCAAGTCTCTTCCCCCGGTCAGGTGGAATTTTATCAAGCCTCCGAAGAGGTATTGCACACGCTGCTTCCTTTGCTTGAGGAGAACCCCAAGTACATGGACCACAACATCCTGCGCCGGATGGTCATCCCGGAGAGGACGATCATCTTCCGGGTGGTTTGGATGGACGATGCCGGAAGGCCACAAACCAACCTGGGGTATCGGGTACAGTTCAGCTCATCGCTTGGCCCGTACAAAGGGGGTCTGCGGTTCCACCCCAATGTCAATCTCGGGATCATCAAATTTCTCGGATTTGAGCAAATCTTCAAGAACGCGTTGACCGGTCTGAGCATCGGAGGGGGCAAAGGGGGGAGCAACTTCGACCCCAAAGGGAAAAGCGACAACGAAGTGATGCGCTTCTGCCAAGCGTTCATGAGCGAACTCTATCGTCACATTGGACAGACCACCGATGTCCCAGCCGGAGACATCGGGGTGGGCGCTCGTGAGATCGGGTATCTTTTTGGTCAGTACAAGAAACTCACCGGCCATTTTGAAGGGATACTCACCGGCAAAAATCTTCGGTGGGGTGGCTCCAACACCCGCACCGAAGCGACCGGCTACGGCTCAGTCTATTTCGCCGAAAACATCCTCAACGCCAACGGCATGGAGATCAAAGGGAAAACCTGCGCCGTCTCTGGCTCGGGCAATGTCGCGACCTACACCATCGAAAAACTTCGCAGTATGGGGGCGATTCCGGTCACGTGCAGTGACAGCAAAGGGGCGATCCACCACCCCTCCGGCATCAACGTCGAGACGCTCAAAGCGATCAAAGAGGTCAACCGAGGCTCCCTCGAAGAGTACGCCAAACTCCATGAGGATGCCACATACATTCCGGTGCACAGTTATCCCGAGGACGGGCATGCTGTCTGGAGCATCCCCTGCGATGTGGCGTTCCCGAGTGCGACCCAAAACGAATTGACACTGACCGACGCGAAACATTTGGTCGCAAATGGCTGCCGCCTGGTCAATGAAGGTGCCAACATGCCCACCACGCCAGAGGCCATTACGTATCTCCAAGAACACGGTGTGTTGTTTGGCCCTGCCAAAGCGGCCAACGCCGGGGGGGTAGCCGTCAGCCAACTCGAGATGGCGCAAAATGCCAGTATGGAGCACTGGAGCTTTTCGGAAGTGGATACGAAATTGTTTGAAATCATGAAAAACATTTTCAACACCGCTCATGAGACGGCCGATGCATACGGCAGTCCCGGCAACCTCATCGTCGGTGCCAACATCGCTGGCTTCCAAAAAGTGGCTGATGCGATGATCGATCAAGGGGCGGTGTAGGTCATAATTTTTTTATGGTAAAATACACTCTTTGATTTTCCCGCACGGACTGCGTGCGGAAAGAGAGGCACTCCATGCGACATTTTTTGACCCTTCGGGATTTTACCGCCGATGAGCTGCTTGAGATGATCGAGTTGGCACGTACCATCAAGGCTCAGACGAAACGACACGAATACATCCCCTACCTCGAACACCAAACCCTCGGAATGATCTTTGAGAAGAGCTCGACCCGGACGCGGGTGAGCTTCGAGACGGGGATTTACCAGCTCGGTGGGGTGGGACTCTTCCTCTCATCCAGCGACCTCCAGCTCGGACGCGGCGAACCACTCAAAGATACCGCACGGGTCATCAGTCGCATGCTCGATATGGTGATGATCCGCACCTACAAACAATCCGACCTCGAAGAATTTGCCCGTTACTCCCGCGTCCCAGTCATCAACGGTTTGACCGACAGCTACCATCCGGTACAGCTGATGACCGACTACCTGACGATGCTGGAGTACGGCAAAGGAGATGCTCCCGTCTGTGCGTACATCGGAGACGGGAACAACATGGCGCACAGCTGGCTCTACCTGGCCGCCATCCTCGGCTTTGAATTGCGCATCGCAACGCCCGAAGCCTACCCGTGTGACCCCGCCATCGTCGCTGAAGCCAAAGCACTTGCCAAGAAGAGCGGTGCCAAACTCCTCTTTGGGGACGATCCAGTCGTCGCCGTATCTGGCTGCGATGTCGTCACCACCGACACCTGGGTGAGCATGGGGCAGGAGGAGGAAAAAGCCCAACGTGTTAAAGACTTTGAAGGGTATCAAGTCAACGAATCCCTCATGGCACACGCCAAAGACGACGCGATCTTCCTCCACTGCCTCCCGGCGTATCGGGGTTACGAAGTGAGTGAAGAGACGTTTGAGAAGCATGCCGATGTGATCTTCACCGAAGCCGAAAACCGCCTCCATGCCCAGAAGGGGATCATGGTCTGGTTGGATCAGCAGCGCAATATTGGTGAATAGATAATAGCGAACAGTTCAGGTGGTTTCCCTGCGGGAAACTTTTCATTTAATATTAGAAAAGGAGAGCGATAGTGATTTTGAATAGACACTAGTAGCTTTGGCACAAAGCATCCGCTACTATTCACTATTCACTATTCACTATTCACTCTCAAAAGGAATCCTTTTGAGTACGATAGATCTCGAAAAATTCAGCCGCTACTCCAGACCCGGCCCCCGCTACACCAGTTACCCCACGGCATTGGAATTCAGTGAAGCGTTTGACTACGATGCGTATCTGAAATACCTTGAGGCGGGCACCGATGCCCTCTCGATCTACATCCACCTCCCCTTTTGTCGGAGTGCCTGCTATTTTTGTGGCTGCAACGTCGTCTACACGTCCAAAGAAGATAAGCTCAGTCGCTACGTCGAGTATCTCAAAAAAGAGATCGACATTCTCTCGGAGCATTTGGATACCCGGCGGGAAGTGATCCAGTTCCATTTTGGGGGCGGAACCCCCACCTATTATCAGGCGTTTGAACTCGATGAGATCATCACCTACGTCAAGCAAGCTTTTCCCAACTGGCGTGCCGATGCCGAGATCAGCGTCGAGATCGATCCGCGCTATTTCAACGAAGAGCAAATGCAAGTCTTTCACAAGCACGGATTTACCCGTATCAGCTTCGGGGTGCAGGATTTTGACCCCAAAGTCCAAGAGACCATCCACCGCATCCAGCCCTACGACGAGACCAAGGCTGCCGTCGATCTGGCACGCCGCTACGGGATCGAGAGCATCAACATGGATCTGATCTACGGCTTGCCGTACCAGACGTTTGAGAGTTTCAAATCGACGCTGGAATTGGCACGTACCATCGACCCCGACCGTCTCGCGGTCTTCAACTACGCCCATGTGCCGTGGATGAAGAAAACCATGCGTAAATTTGACGAGACGACCATTCCCAGCCCCGATGTCAAGCTCCGTATTTTCCAGCACACCATCGACTACCTCACCGGTCAGGGCTACAAGATGGTCGGTATGGATCACTTCGCCAAGCCTGAGGATGAGCTCTTCGCCGCCATCGCCAAAGGGGAGCTCCACCGCAACTTCCAAGGCTACACCACCAAAGGGGGTGCCAACCTCATCGGGATCGGTCTGACGAGTATCGGCGAGGGAGAGCGCTACTACGCCCAAAATACCAAAGAGATGAAAGCCTACGAAGCGGCCATCGATGCCGGACGGCTCCCGTTTGAGCGTGGAGTCGATCTGACGGAGGACGATGTCATCCGCAAAGCGGTCATCATGGAACTCATGGCCAACTTCGCCATCGACATCTCCCGCGTCGAAGCCGAGCACAACATCGTCTTTGCCGACTATTTCGCCGATGCGCTGGAGGCACTCAAAGAGTTTGAAGAGGCCGACCTACTGACGATGGATGCGGACAAAATCCACGTCGGCCCCACCGGCACTCTGCTCATACGCAACATTGCCATGCCGTTTGATGCCTACATGAAAAAGTATACCGGGAGCAAGAAGAGCTTCTCCAAGACGGTCTAAGCCCCAATCCGCCAATGAACCGTGCACATCCTCTTCCATAGGTCTCGCATGTACAAACATCGCCGAGCCTATCGGTGCAGGTTGGATTGCACACACATCCCACGATCACGCGCATCATAAATATCCCACTTTTTGGAAGGGTTGACATTACCATTGTCATGGTATCAGAATGGATGATCTCATTGGAAGATTCGATGGTGTGGAGGATTATGTTGTTTAAAGCAGGATGTACCACTAATGGTACTGGTACACTCTACAGGATTCGAACCTGTGACCTTCGGTACCGCAAACCGATGCTCTATCCAGCTGAGCTAAGAGTGCACATCAAATGTGGAGTGGCATTATAGCCAAACGTTTCTTAATGTTTCTTAAGAAGTTCCATCGGTTTGAAAAGCGTGTGTGCATCCGGATTGGTGACAAACGTAGTGTTGTAGGGGTGTTCCAAGGCGATCTTCTCCAGGCCGCTTGCGGCATGGAGTTTTTCAATCGCCCTGGCGTGGGCACCAAAGAGGATCAATGTGGGATCATAGGCGGCTATCTCCATCAAGAATACCTCGACAAATCCTGCCCAAGCCTTGATGTGCTTTTTGGAATCCGCCTTGGTGGTGAAGAGGAGTGCGGTGTTGAGCAGCAAAACGCCGTTGCGTTCAAAATTGTGCCGTAGGGCATCCATGCTGTCAATCATATTATCCTTCTTTAGTGCCGCGATGGCCGGCTGGGAGGTGTCCCGCTGATCGAGCTGCCCATCGGCAACGAGAGCCATCTTGACAAAATTACGTAAGCTGGTCGCACGATTGATCCGGCGATCCAAACCCGTCGGACTGAATATCCGCTCGACGCGCCCATCGATAAACGCATACCCAATGGCACTCTCTGGTCGGGGATAGGGATCTTGACCGAAGAGGATGTAGCGTACCTCGTCTGGATTGAGGGTCGAAAAGGGAGCCAGGAGGCGTTCGGGTGCTGGGATATACCCCTCCCCCGCTACTACAAACTCACGATACGCTGTATCGAGTGTTTGCAATGCGGGGATGAGGATCGGGTACCATGCTGACCGCACGCCGTTGCGTGCCAACAGCCTCTCCACTACAGGACCTCACCCAACACAATCAACCCAAAAAAGACAAACCCAAGATAACCATTGACGGTAAAAAATGCCCGATCGATCTGGGTGAAGTCTTTGTGGACAAGGTAATGCTCATACCCCAACATGGCTGCCGAAGTGATGACCGCCAGCCATCCAAACAGACCCCCGTGTGCCAGCACCACAAATGCACCCCACAGTATCACCGTCATGAGATGAAACAGCTGAGCAATCTTCATCGTTTTTTGTGCCCCAAACCGTGAAGGGATCGAGTGCAGACCGTGCGCCTTGTCAAACGCCATGTCTTGTAAACTGTACAGCAAGTCAAACCCGGCTACCCAAAACATCACCCCCAGTGCCAGTGCAATCGACCAAAGCGGAATCGCGCTCTCGACAGCCACAACTCCGGCAATGGGTGCCAACCCAAGGGAGAGACCGAGGATCAAGTGTGCCGCAGCACTGAAACGCTTAAAAAAGGTGTAGGCTCCAAGGACAAGGAGGATTGGAATCGAGAGAGAGAACGCCAACGGATTGATCCACCACGCTGCGAAGATAAATACCACAGCGTTGAGGGCAATAAACCCGATCATTTGACCCGTGGACACGCGACCATCCACCGAGGGACGGCCCGCAGTGCGGGGGTTGAGCGCGTCAATGTCTCGGTCAAGATAGCGATTGACCCCCATGGCAAAATTACGCGCACTCACCGCTGCCACTAATCCCAGAAACAGCAACCGCCACCCAAACCACCCATGGGCCGCCACCACCATCGCCACAAAGATAAACGGGAGGGAAAACACTGAGTGTTGAAACATCACCAATTCGGAAAAATCTTTCAGTTTACGTCTCATGCTATATTGTCACTTTGCACTGAAATCACGGATGGGGTATTTTGATCTGAGAATTCAGCGACCACGCGATCAAGGCGACCAGTACCGCTACGACGTATCCGCTCCCAATCATTCCGTATGCTACCGGCAAATAAATCAGCCACAGCAGAATCGCCCCCAGGGGGGTAGGTACTCCTTCAAAATACGAGGCGACCTCTCCAGCATCCACTTTGAGATTAAACTCCACGAGGCGACGCAGTCCGGCGATGATATAGAGGATAAACACCCCCCCAAGCGTCACCTTTTCGATGCCATGAATCCCGGCATAAAATTCCACGGCATAGAAGAGGAGAAATGCTGGCATGATGACAAAGGAGAGAAAATCGGCGAAGCTATCAAGTTGCACGCCGAATTCGGTCGAGAGTTTGTAGTGCCGGGCGACCTTGCCATCGGCTATATCCAAGCCCCCTGCGATCCATGCCAGGATGATCGCGGGTACAAAATGGTGCTGCTGAATAAGATACATAGCCACGACTCCACACGCGATGTTGCCAAAGGTGATGAGGTTGGCGGCATTGAAGCGGTTGTGCTGATCCAAAAAATCCATGGGGTTCCTTATTGTCTCACAATGTTATTATGTTACGTTTGAATTTTACCCAATTTGAGCTATCATAGCACCATGAATCATCCAGCACACTTTGCCATCATCGGCCCGACGGCATCGGGCAAGACCTCTCTTGCCTTGCAATGGGCGCGGGCTCACCATGGGATCATCCTCTCGATTGATTCATTGGCGATCTATCGCGACATCGACATCGCCTCAGCCAAACCCACCCTGCATGAGCGGGGCGATGTCCCCCATTATGGGATCGACCTCCTCGCCCCCGATCACCCTTTTGATGTGACCGATTGCATCGAGCTGTACCGTCAGGCACACGCCCACGCCATGGATGAGCATCGACCTCTGATCCTCGTAGGGGGGACTGGATTTTATCTCAAGATGCTGCTCGAAGGGATCAGCCCCCTCCCCCCCATCTCCGATGAGGTACGGGAGGATGTGCATCATCGCCTTCAGGATGTGGCGCGTGCTTTTGATGCCCTCCAGTCCCTCGATCCTCACTATGCTGCCACCTTGCAACCAGCCGACCGCTATCGGATCGAGAAAGCCCTGCTGATCTACCAAAGTACCGGCCAGAGACCGAGTGATTATTTTCAGGCACATCCACCGCACGCGATCATTGCCGATCCACTGCCCCTCTATGAAATCCTCACCGATCGTGCCGAGCTGCGTGAGCGCATTGTCCAGCGTACAGATGCGATGCTCTCTGCGGGGCTTATCGACGAAGTGGCCTATCTGGAGCGCACCTACACCCGCGCACCCAACAGCATGAAAGCCATCGGGATCAAAGAGGTACTCTCTTATCTCGATGGCGTATACACCCATGAAGAGATGCGTCAAAAAATCATCACCAATACAGCACGACTGGCCAAACGCCAAGTGACATTTAATAAAAGTCAGTTTGGGAAAACGGTTCGCGGTCCGCGAGAGGATCTTGAGAGAATGTTATCAGAAGGGGGGGCATGAAGCCCCAAAGGATCAGTACCCGCTGGCACCGATAAGATATGTGATGTAGTGCATCAACGGCTGCACATAGAAGATCGATGCCACCGTCGCAAAGACAGCGATACCGATCACAATTTCAAGCGCAAGAGAGCGGTTGTTGTAGACCGTCCGTGCTTGGTCGGCGGCCGGCATGAGAAACATATAGACGATGAGCTTCAAGTAGTAGTAAGCAGCAATGGCACTGTTGAGCCCCATGATGACCGCCAACCAAATGTATCCAGCATCCACCGTCGCACTGATGACGTAGAGTTTGCCCCAAAAGAGGCTAAAAGGCGGTACGCCGGTCAGTGAGAGCATGAAAATCGCCATGATTACCGCTGCGACCGGCTCGATGTGAATCATCCCAGCAAACTTGACATAGGGGTGGTGGTAGCGGACATGGTGTGTCTTGTCTTTGTGGCGGCTGACCCAGAGCAAGGCAAAGGCACCCAGGTTGGTGAAGAGGAACAGGGTGTAGTAGAGGAAGATACTGCTGTTAGCCTTGGTGGTATCGAGGGCAATGGCCGCCATCACAAATCCGGCATGGGAGATGGAGCTGTACGCCAACATCCGTTTGACATCGTTCTGCACCAATGCCATCATATTGGAGAGGGTCATGGTAATGACGGCCATGGCGATGACAACGTTGCGTACGGTCTCGACCCCCAAGTCGATGTACATCCCCAGGACGCGTATCGCGACGACCATCATCGCAATCTTGGGGACAATCGACATGTACCCAGCCATGGGAGACGCAGCCCCCTCATAGACATCCGGTGTCCATGTGTGAAAGGGGAAGAGGGAGACTTTGAACCCAATCGCTACCATCAACATCATGGCGCCCCCGATGATGGGCACCATCATGCCAGGTTCACCGATCCGCTCTTGGAGGACTTTGGCGATGTCGTACAGTTCGACCGATCCAGTCACCGCATAGATGATGGCTGCACCCATGACGAAGAAACCAGCCGCCAGTGCCCCCATGGTGAAGTACTTAATAGCCGCTTCATGGGAGCCAACCGTGTTGTGGAGTGCGATCATGGTGTACAGAGCCAAGGATGCCGTCTCCAGTCCCACGAAGATCATGATGAGGTTGTCCGATGCGACCATAAACTGAAACCCCGCAATCATGAACAAGAAGAGAGCAAAATACTCCGGATACGAATACTCATGAAACCGCTTGGAAGTGAGTGCCAGGGGGATAAATAGCATCGAAGCGATGACGATCAATAGCTCGCCGAGAATGGTCACCCCATCGATCATAACCACATCAAAGAAGCCCCGTTCGTTCAGGGTCAACCCAAGCGTCGCCCCCATATCGATGAAGAGCACGAGAATGGTCAGGATCACATACAGGGTCTTGTCAAGGTCTTTTTTGACCAGATCGATGATGAGGATACCCAGAGCACCGGCGATGGCAATGAGCATCGGCGAAAGGGTGATGAAATTCAACGAGGCCATATTGACTGAGATGGGCGCTAACATTACTGTGCCTCCTTTGTTCTTTTGCTGACGACAATGGTGTTTTTAGCCTCAGGAGTCTGGGCTTTTTCGTGCATGAAGCTCACCAAAGCCTTGACGCTGTTGTCGATCGGTTGCAGGACGGGTTTGGGATAGACACCGAGCCAGATGACGATGGCCACCAGCGGAATGAGCGCGGTCAACTCTTTGGCATCAAGATCTTTGAGCACTTTATTGGCTTCGTGAGTCACGGGGCCGAAAAAGGAGCGTTTGTAGAGGCTCAGCATGTACACCGCACCGAAGATGATCGACGTACCCCCAATCGCAGTCATGACGGGTGAAATCTTGAAGAATCCGGCCAGTGAGAGGTACTCACCGACAAAGCCCATGGTCAACGGCAAGCCGACCGAGGCCATCAGCATCACCCCAAAGATCAATGCGTAATTGGGCATGACCGATGCCAAACCACCAAATTCGCTCATCAGTTTGGTGTGCCGTCGATCATAAATCACGCCAACGAGGAGGAAGAGCGCCCCGGAGACGATACCGTGAGAGAGCATGAAAAAGACCGATCCGCTGATCCCTTCAGCATTCATCGCAAAGATACCGAGGATAATCACCCCCATGTGTGAGACCGATGAGTAGGCAATGACTTGCTTCATATCCTTCTGTGCATACGCCACCATCGCCGTGTAGACGATCATGATCAGAGCCAGGATCGCCACGGGGGTGATGTACATCACCGAAGCATCCGGGAACATCGGGAGGGAGAAACGGACGAAACCGTAGGTTCCCATCTTGAGCAAGACCGCTGCCAGGATGACCGAACCGACGGTCGGTGCCTGACCATGAGCATACGGCAACCACGTGTGGAACGGAAACATCGGTACTTTGATCGCAAAGCCGAGGAAAAAGGCCCAGAAAAGCCACTTCTGCACCGAGATCGGCAACACCAAACTGTACCAATCCGTCAAGGCGAAACTCCAGCTGCCGGTCACCGACTGGTAGACATACGCCACGTACAGCATCCCCACCAGCATGATCAGCGATCCCGCAAAGGTATAGAGGAAAAACTTGACGGCCGCATAGAGACGCTTCTCGCCGCCCCATGCACCGATGATGTAGAGCATCGGTACCAAAGAGAATTCCCAAAAGAGGTAGAAGATCACCGCATCCAATGAGACAAAGACCCCCACCATGGCTACTTCGAGGAAGAGCAACGTAAGGATCATGTTTTTGAGATCTTTTTTGACACTGAGGGCGATGATCCCAATCAAGGTCATCAAGGTCGCCATGATGACGATGAAGAGACTGATCCCATCCACCCCTACATAGTAGCTGATCCCAAAGTCGGGTATGACGGCAATGCGCTTGACAAACTGCATCCCAGCATTGGCGGGATCGTACACAAACCACATCCAGAGGGAGAGGATAAATTCAACCGCCGCAACACTGATGCCGTACGTACGGATGCTTTTTTCCGACACAACCAGTCCTAAGATCCCGGCGATCAACGGAAAGAAGATCAATACACTTAAAATATCGTTCATTATTGGCTCCTTAGTTTTGCATCGCTGCGAAGAGAACCAGTGCGACCAGAACCAGCGCACCACCGCTCATGAGTTTGAGATAATCGGACAGATTTCCTGTCTGAATTTTTCGACTTGAGTCACCACCATCCTTGATCGCTGTAGCGATACCATCGACGGTTGCATCGACAACCTGCTGATCAATCTCTTCCCAAAATGCGTGCGAAAGGGCCGCATAGGGCTTGCTGAAGACATTTTCATACAGAATGGGGATGTAGTATTGGTTTGACAAGATACGGTACGGGAGGCTCTGCTCCACTTTTGCGCTGCGTTTGAGCCCCTTGGAGTATCGGAACCAAGCGAACACAATACCGCTCAACGCAATGGCCGTCGTCACAACCGTCAGGATCACAACGAAATGCTCCGTATGCTCACTCATCTCATACGTCGGGAGGAAGTGGGTAATAAAGGCCACAAACTCATCTTTGTACCAACCGAAAATAACCGCCAACAAAGCCAACGGGGACATCGCCCACAAGACATACTTGGGGACTTCGTGGGGGTGGAAGCCCAGCGGCTTGTAGCGCTCATCACCGGTAAAGGTGAGGAAGACTTGACGGAAGCTGTAAAAAGCGGTCAATCCAGCAGTGAACCAGAGGATGAGCCAGATCCCGTATGTGTGTTCATTGAATGCCACCTCCAGAATCGTGTCTTTGGAGAAGAACCCTGCCAGCGGCCAGATACCGGCCAAAGCGAGGGAAGCCAGTCCCATGTAGAGATAGGTCCAGCGCATGGCTTTTTTCAATCCACCCATCTTGAAGATGTCCAGCTCATCATCCATGGCGTGCATGACGTTCCCCGCACCGAGGAAGAGGAGGGCTTTGAAAAACGCGTGAGCCGCAAGGTGAAACAATGCCACCCAATAGGCACCCAAGCCCGCAGCGGCAAACATGTAGCCCAGCTGTGAGAGGGTCGAATACGCAATGATCCGTTTGAGGTCACGGTTGACCAACGCCATCGATGCGGCGAAGATCGCCACGAAGGTTCCCAGTACAGCGATGAAGTAACTCACCTCAGGGATGGCCGAGTAGAGCGGGTTGGCACGGATGACGAGGTAGACCCCCGCCGTAACCATCGTCGCAGCATGGATCAAAGCCGAGACCGGAGTGGGACCCTCCATCGCATCGGCCAGCCATGTGTGCAGTGGAAATTGTGCCGACTTGCCCATGGCTCCGATGAAGAGGAAGATGCCGATGGTCACCAGCATTCCATGATCCATGCTCGGTACGGCGGCAAAAACATCTGCATACTGTAGTGAACCGATGTTCCAGTAAATCAAGAAGATTCCCACCAACATCCCCAGATCGGCAACCCGATTCATGATAAACGCTTCATTGGCCGCCCACGAAGGGGAGATCGAGGGGTTGACATCCCGGGTCACGTCGGCCTTGTGGTACCAGAAGCCAATCAGGAGCCATGAACAGACCCCCACCCCTTCCCAGCCGATAAACAGACCGAGAAAGTTGTCGCTCATCACCAAAACCATCATCGAAAAGACAAAGGCGGAGAGATAAGAGAAGAAGCGGTTGAAGCCCTTGTCGTGATCCATGTAGCCATTGGAGTAGACATGCACCACCGTCGAGACCAGCGTCACGACGGTCATCATGACGGCGGTGACTTGATCGATATTAAACCCAAAGGGGATCGACATATCTCCTGCCTGGATCCAATCCATCATGGTCACATGGACGGCCCCCACCTGAGACACATGGTTGAGCAAGATCACCGACGCGACAAAGGACACAAACAGCAGAGTCGAGGTGACGACACCCGTGATCAAGGCTTTGGGACGCTGTGAAAACAGCGCGGCAAACAACGATCCCACCAACGGTGCAAACAAGGCTATGTATACGTATTTTTCCATCTCTACCCCTTCATGATCGTAAAGTCATCTATGTTGATCGTGCCGTATTTCTTGTACAGCAAAATCAACAATCCCAGCCCGACCGCCACTTCACTCGCGGCGACCGCGATGATAAAGAAGGCAAACATTTGTCCTGTCAAGTCGTGATAGTAGCTCGATACAGCTGCGAAGGCTATGTTGGCAGCATTGAGCATGATCTCCGTCGCAAAAAAGAGCATCAGCAAATTTTTACGGCGTACCACCCCCACCAATCCTATGGCAAAGAGGATACCGGAAAGTATCAAATAGTGGTTCATTGTGATCATGCGTGCTCCTTTGTATCCGCTATCATGTCTTCGTCCATCGCGGAGAGGCTGATCTCCATCTTCTTGCCCGCGAGGATAATCCCTGCAATCATCGCCACCAGCAACATCACCGAAGCGACCTCAAATGGCAACAAATATTTGGTAAACAGCACCAGCCCCACTGCTTGGGGGTTGGTGGCTCCCGCTACAGGAGGGTAGAGAGCATGAACCGTCTCTCCCATGATGGGCGCGGCGAAGATCACCACGAGCGTCACAGCGATGCCCCCGCCGAGGAGAAAGACCAACCAGGGCTTGTCATGACGCTCTTCCACATCACGAGTGACATCGAAGAACATCATCGCGAAGGCGTAGACCGCCATGACGGCTCCCACGTAGACGATCAGCTGAACGACACCAAGGAAGTCAGCACCCAAGATAAAGAACAATCCTGAAATCAATACCATCCCTGCCGCCAGCGACGTCATGGCGTAGAGAACATTTTTGCTCATCACGGTCACCAGAAACAATCCGGTGATCAAAATGGCAAACAGATAAAAAGCAAACGGTATCATCATCCTCTCCTTAATAAGCCAGCGGCGTTTTTTTGATGTTTGTGTCCGCGTTGACGGAGACCGATCCGTACCCGGGGAACTCTCTCTGGCTCTTCAACTGATCGATCGGGGTCAGCATGTCCTCAAACAAAGAGAAGCTTGCACGTTGTTCGCTGGCCGTCTCATAGCGTCCACCGTGGACGATCGCCAGCTCCGGGCACACTTCTGCACAATACCCGCAAAAGATACAGCGTCCGAAGTTGATGGTGTATTCACTCACCTCTTTGCGTTGATTCTCTCCATAATGGGTGTCCATACGGATCGCATCGGCGGGGCAAATCTTTTCACAAAGTCCACAGCCGATGCAGCGATAGTGCCCACTCTCAAGCAGACGTTTCATCTCGTGAATCGCCCGATAGCGTGGTCCGATGGGCAACTTCTCAAATGGATACTTGGTGGTATGCATCTTACCAAAGAGCAGTGCCTTGAGCATCTCACGCAGCGTGACCTTGAGCCCGACCAATAGCTCGAGACTCAGGCTCCGACGCACCACTTGCTTGAACTGCCCCCACCCGGTAACCGGGGTCGGGTCGAGATCGAGCATCCGATAGTTTTGGGTTCCGACGTTGCGGTTTTTAAAGTGTTCTAAACTCATCGACTCTCCTTATACCATGATCACGATGCCGGTGATAACGACATTGATAACTGCCAGCGGCATCAAAACTTTCCACGCCAACCACATGAACTGGTCGGGGCGCACGTGAGGCCAAGAAGCCCGTACCCACAACATCAGGAAGAACATGAATGCAATCTTGAGGATGATTGCCAGCCACCCGGGGATAAACCACAGATCGGTATACCCTCCGAGGAAGATAATCGAAGCCAATACCGAGACGGTAATCATGTTGGCATACTCTCCGATGAAGAACATCCCCCAACGCATCCCGCTGTATTCGGTCGCGTACCCGGCGATGATCTCTGCTTCATTTTCCAACAGATCAAATGGTGTCCGGTTGGTCTCGGCAAATCCAGCGATCAGGAAAAGGACAAATGCCACCGGCTGCATGAACACCATCCAGGGATGGGTTTCGTTGTAGTGGTTGAAATCAATCAGCGAAAGAGAACCAACCATCATGATCGGCGCGAGCAGTGACAATCCAGTGACCACTTCATAACTGATAAACTGTGCTGCCGTACGTGCCGCACCGATGATCCCCCATTTGTTGGCCTGAGACATCCCCGCCAGCAGGGGACCGTAGAGTCCAGCGGCCATCATCCCGAGGACAAAAAGGATCCCAATGTTGACATCGGCAGCGATCGAAGGAACGAAAATCCCAAAGATTGTAAAGTCGGGAAAGACCGGTACAGCCGATAGCGCAATAAACGCCGTGGCTGCGGTAATAACCGGTGCCACCATAAACATCAACTTGTTGGCATTTTGGGGGATAAAGTCTTCTTTGGTGAAGAGCTTGATCCCGTCCGCTGCGATCTGGAGCAAACCGTACGGTCCGACATGCATCGGCCCGAGACGACGCTGCATAAAAGCCAGCACTTTCCGCTCAATGTAGGTACCAAACCCGGCAATCGCCGAGATGATCGCCAGGATCAGGATCGCCTTGATAATGATGCCCAAATATGTTACTTCCATCATGAACCCTTTCGTAATGTTACTGTCGCGTATCGGTTGTCACCAAACAGCGCATAAATGTTTTTGTCACTCACAAAATCGGGAATTTCGACAATAGCACCGGAGATGCGTTCTTCAGCGATCACATCGAGCTCCAACGACCCCTTCGCAAATTCCACGACGACACGCTCACCCAACTCCTCGGCACGTGCTGGTGAAGCGTAGAGGGCAAAGGCTTCAAAAATCTGGTGGGATTTGTCGGTGAAGTCGTTGAACTGACGCTGGGGATTACAGCGATACGCGAGGGTGCCTTCGAGGATTATACCCTCGTCAAATGCCTCAATTTCGCTCGCACGCTTCGGAACCGCAGGAACATCCAATGGATAGCCCCGATGCTCCTGTCCATCGTTGGTGTAGCCATTGGGAAGGGCATCAAAATCAACCGCACGGAATCCACGATCGGTGGGCAGTGATGCGGTCCAATCGATGGTCAATGTTTTCCCCAGACCCAATCCGTTCATCAGGTCGTTCAGCTCATAGCCACCGTACTCAATGGCAGCATTGGTAGGAACCACCCGCTTGTTCATAGTCGTCAGTGTCCCTTCCTGCTGGTTGAATGCGGGCATATCGAGATCTCCCGTACCCAGAGCCGAGAGGGCAAAGTCGCCGGGCTCATTGTATCCCACGACGTACCCCTCCGCCTCAGCATCGAGATCACAGAGGAGGGCGACGCCGAGTGAGTTGCTCTTGGGGGGTACCATCGCCAGCTTCATACCGCATGCTGTCTCGACGAGTGCCGCCAGCCGTGCCAAGTTTTCAGCGCGGGGATGGAAATAAAGGTCTTCACCGAGGATCAGGGCAAATGACTCTTTTTTCTTCATCATTTTGTCGAAGAGATCCCCGAAGTTTTCTGCATCAGCCCCGAGTGCCTCGACCAGACCGTTGTGGTCATATTCGACCTCTTTTTTGACAGTTTTCGGTACCTTTTTGGTCACCTCTTTCTCTTCGCCTGTCTCTGGATCCACCTGTGTCGTCGTGACCGTCTCCATCACTTTTTCGGTGACGGTCTTCGTCCGGGTACTGTGGTAGCTCTCAATCGTCTTCCGTACCAATTCGGGCAGTGCCTCGCGGTTGGCAAAAAGATCGAGGATCACATACATCGCCAACTCTTCTTCACCGGGTTTGTGCTCAAACGTCGCAACGCTTTTTCCAAAGGTGGGGATCAGGGTATCACCCACCGGATGGAAATAGAATCCAGCACCCTTGTTCATCTTCTGAATGTTGTTAAAGACATAACGGACGTTGGGGTTGTCATTGCGGAGTTTGGTGCCGACGGTGATGACAAAGTCGCTCTCCTTCATGATCGTCTTGAAATCGTCCGGGTAGATCCCCTGCCCCGATGCCTCCCCGTAATAGCGGAGGAAGGATTGAAGGGCGCGTGCTTCGGGGTTGACCAGCTTGACCCCTTGTTTCTCTTTGAGAGTCTGGAGCATCAACGCCTCTTCGTTGGTGATGACGGAGTTGAAGCGGATGATGTCGGCCTTTTTCACTGCGGCAATGGCGCGATCAAAGGCTGGCTTCTCTTTGGTGACGTGGCTGTTTTGGTAATCATATCCAAAACGCCCTGCCCCGCAGAGCGACTGATAGTTCCACTCGTTTTTGACCCGATAGATCTTCTCTTCAGGGTTCTCGATGGAGGTATGCTTGGTCTCGTAGTAGATGTGGCACCCGCTGGAGCAGTGGGCGCAGGTAGCCGGGATCTGTTTGAGCTCCCACGCGTTGGTCTGATAGACGAAGTCTTGCTCCGTCAAAGCGCCGACCGGACACACCGCTGTACACTCTCCACAATCCGAACAGTCGGTGTATTCGGTGCCGTTGCTCGGGACGATGACCGACTTTTGGAGTTTGTTCCACATGCTGTAGGCATCTTTGGGCATCGTCTCTTTGTAGGCTTTGTCGAGGGGATCGCCGCCACGGGGGCCGGTCTTGATCGCGGCATCCCCGATCATATCCTTACAGACCGTCACACACCGTTCACACACGATGCACAGACCGGCATCGTAGTGGAGAACCGTGCTCCAGTCGGCTGTACCGCGTTTGGTATCGGGGATCGCGTAGTGCTGCGCATCCACCCCAAGCTCAAGCGTATAGTTCTGGAGTTCACATTCGCCACTCTGGTCACACACGCCGCACTGAAGCGGGTGGTTGACATCGTAGACTTCCATGATGGCGCGACGCTCTTCGAGGATCGCTTCATTTTGGGTGATGACGTTCATTCCATCCTTGGCTTTGGCATTGCACGAATAGACGCGTTTGTCATCGGCTTCGACCAGACAAATTCGGCATGCCAGTGTGGGTGAACAGCGGGTCAGATAGCAGATCGCCGGGATAAAAATCCCATGGGCGCGTGCCACGTTGAGGATGAAGTCCCCCTCCTGTGCTTGACACGTAATACCGTCGATTGTGATTGTGATATTCTTACTCATCATCGTTCCCTGTCGTTTCAAATTTCAGGTGGGCAAATCGATAAGAGGATAGCGCAAAAGCACTTAATCCCCTGTCCCAAGTGGGGTGAATCGCCACGGTACCTTTGAGCGTCGTATCGATATGAAACACACGTTCATACGAGACGCCATCCTGCTCAAATCGGATGGTTTGCCCCTCAGCGATCTTTGCCGCCGCTGCAAACTGCGCCGATCCTTTGAGGCATCCCTTTTCGGGCTCCCGCATGCTTCGCGCGGTGAAGGGCGAGAAAGCATTGCCCTCATTGCACCGATAGATCAGCACCCCGTCGTAGGTGGGCAAATCATCTGGCTCCGTGTAGGTTTCATTGGCCGGACACGCGTGAGCCTCAAGGAGATACCCCCGATACTCTGTACCTATGGCATCGAAGTAATCGGGCAAATCATCGAAGGCAACCGCCTTGAACCCTGCCTCCGCAGGGAGGTTTGGCGTCTGATCAATCGTATAGCGACTGCCGATCCCAAAGGCATGGAGCAGTTCGTTGAGGGTGTAGCCACCATACGGAAGTGCCGGATGGGTCGGCACCACCCGCTGATCGACGGTGACCAACGTCCCCTCCTGCTGGTTGAGGGCCGGCATGTCGAGGTCTCCCTCCCCCAGAGCCGAGAGGACGAAGTCCCCTGGAGCATTGTAGCCGACGGTGTACCTTTCGGCACCCTCACTGAGGGTACATATCTCGGCGACCCCCCGTGCGTTGGTCGCGGGAGGGACGATCAGCACGTTGAAGTCTCCGTATTTCTCAATCGCAGCGATCCAGCGGGCGATGCTCTCAGACTCGGGGTGCGTGTAGAGATCCGCACCGACGATGAGGGTAAACCCTTGTTTTTTCCACAACGACAGTGCCAGTGCCTCAAGCTCCTCTTCGCCCACATTGCTCTCCGCACTCAGGTTGCCGATGTCCAGCTCGTCAAGTGTCGATTGCAATGCTTCGGGAAGGGCTTTGCCGTGCAACAATGTGGCGGCCAACAAAGCGGCCACCCCCTCTTCGCTCCCCACTTCGTATTTGACAAATTGGGTGACGAGGTTCTGCATGCGGGCATCTTCCATCGGGTGGAAATACGCGATACGCGCTTGATGGCGTTTGCTTGCCATGGCCATGTGGTATTTGACCATCGGATTGTCGTCGTAGATACGGGTACCGAGTACCACGATCGCACGGGAGTGTGCCACATCATCCAGCGACGCGCGGTAGAGGGTGGTACCGCTCACCTCTCGATAGGCGCGCAGGAAACGCTGATACCCATGGGCATCGTCGCAGACCAGTTTGACATCATGGGCAGTACGGAATTGCTCCAGCAGTAGTGCTTCTTCATTGGTGATCGTCGCTGAAAATCGAAGGGTATCAGCTTGCTTGAGAGCGGCAACGGCGCGATCAAAGGCCGCCGCGTCTTGTGTCGCCTCTTGATTGGCATAGTCAAAGGCAAAACGCCCTGCCCCGCACAGTGAGCTGAACTCCGATTCATTGGTCACACGATAGATCTTCTCCTGTGCCGTGTCAATGCTCTCATGCTTCACTTCATAATAGAGCTGACATCCGCTCGAACAGTGGGCACAACTGGCCGGAATCCGGTTCATCTCCCAGGCGTTGGCAGAGTACTTGAAATCGGTACTCACCAACGCACCCACCGGGCAGACCGCCATGCACTCACCGCACTCGGCACATTGCTGGTCGAGCTTGGCGTTGATGATGGTTGATTTGTATCCGCCGACGCTGATCTGGAGGGCTTCGTCTCCGACCACTTCGTTGCAGACGTGGACACATTTTTCACAGAGGATACAGAGTGCGGGATCGTAGGAGATAAATCCCCAGTCCTGCACCGGGCGATGCTGATCGCGTGCTGTAAAGGTCTGTTCGTCCACGCCAAATTCTACCGTTTTGCCTTGCAGGTCACACTCGCCACTCTTGTCACACACTCCGCACTCGAGGGGGTGGTTGACATCGTAAAGCTTGGTGATGTTCTGCCGCTCGCGATAGAGATCATCTGAGTGGGTGGTGATGACCGCACCGTCCACCGCTTTCTCCTGGCAGGAGAGGATCATCCCTTCGACGTTTTCGACTTCGACCACACACATCCGACAGGAAGCGATGGGCTCGACTTTGGAGAGGTAGCACATGGTGGGGATGTAGATGTCGTTGGCACGTGCGACTTGGAGGATCGTTTGCCCCCATTCGCCTCGGCACACCTGACCATCGATCGTGACGGTAATGGTTTTATTGGGTTCACGTACACTCATATCACACCACCACCATCGAAATATAATAACAACGCATGCAGCGCTCCGCTTCGGCAATCGCCTCTTCCCCGGTGAAACCGAGATTGACCTCTTTGCTGTTGGTCTTGCGTTCATCGGTCTCGAGTTTCTCGCTCACTTGACGCGGGAGACCCGGCATCCACCCAGTGATTGTTTCGTTTTTGTCGTACACTTTGAGCTTCTGGAGGTGATCCTCCATGATCTCTTCATCGGCGAGGCTCACTTCTCCGTCGTAGATATAGCGACTGATGACCGAGGCGGCTCGCTTGGCCTGACCGACCGCATTGACGATGGTCATTGGGCCATACTCACAGTCTCCCGCTCCGAACAGACCGGGACGGGAGGTCATGTAGTCCTTGCCGTTGGTCAGGATGGTGTTCCAGCTGGTGAGCTTGACATCCCACTCCTCGGGGAGCAACTGCAAATCCGCAGCCTGCGAAACAGCGGGGATCAAAAAGTCGGTTTCGATCTCGAAGTCCCCATCTTCGATCTTGACCAGCTGAGGCCGACCGCCATCCGGGTCGGGAACCAGTTCAAATTTGTTAACTTTGAGGCGTTTAAGTACATCATTTTCATCTACGATCTTTTCGACGGCGGAGTGGAAGATAAATTCCACCCCTTCTTCGACCGCTTCGTGGTACTCCTCGTACGTTGTGTTGCGAATGATGGTTTTTTCATCCCGACGGTAGAGCATGACGACTTTCTTGGCGCCTTCACGGACGGCGCAGCGGACGACGTCCATGGAGGTAAATCCTCCCCCGACGCAGACAACGGTCTTGTCTTTGAGATCCTCCGATGCAGAAGAGCCGATACGATACTTGGTCCAAAGGTTGACTTTGTCAAGCATATCAATCGCCCCCCAGTACCCTTGGATCTCTGAGCGTTCATTGTCTGCGCGTACTTTCTTGGAGAGGCGCGTACCAAAAGCCAGCAACGTGGCATCGTATTCGGCATCGATCTCCTTGAGGCGTTCGGCATCCACCCGATGGTTGGTGTGCACGGTGACGGCCTCCATGGAGGTGACCAATTCGATGTCTTGGTTGTACTTCTCGATCGGCATGCGGTATTGGGGGACTCCCACGGCGACTTCCCCGCCCAGTACAGGCAATTCTTCGAAGATGTCAACCTTGATCCCCTCAAGTGCCAGGTAGTATGCGGCGGTCAATCCAGCAGGTCCCGCACCAATGATGGCTACTTTTTTCCCATCATTGCGCAGTGGCTTGGGCTCCATAGGGTGGAGATACCCCAACCCATGATCAGTCTCATAATCGGCACCGAGACGCTTGAGCTCCATGATGGAGATGGGCTCATCGAGATTGGTGCGCCGGCATGCTGTCTCACAGGGATGGGGGCACACACGCCCACAGGTATGTGCCAGCGGCATCGTCTGACGGGTCGCCTGAAGCGAATCGGCAAACTGCATGTCCCGCACCCCTTCGATGTACGCCGGGATATCGACGTGGGAGGGGCAGGCATCGGTGCAGGGAGCCGTCACTTTGGCGATGTAGGTTGTATCCGCCTCGTAGTGGATGGACGGTTTCTGCTCGAGGATGCACGTGTCAAACTGCTCTTTGTAGTGATCCATCAGATCGAGGATGGGCTTGGGGACGGTACGTCCAATCTCGCACTTGGAGGTGAGCATCATGGTCTGGCTCACTTCCCGTAAGTGTTCGATGTCTTCAAATGCCCCTTCCCCCCGGGCGATTTTGTCCAACAAGTCGTAGAGTATCCGTCCGCCCCAGCGCCCCGGTGCACACCGTCCGCATGCCTCAGAATATTTCTGATACTGTGACGCATATTCGGTCGCCAGACGCACGGCATCGATCTCCTCTTCGAAGATCGCGACACCGTCCCAACCGACAAACGCTTTGGATCGGGTATCGGCGGTATACTCTTCGGGCAATTTGTAAGCCGATTCAACACACGCCTCGGGATCTTTGCCCCGGTTGTCGATCTGCTCACCGCGCCACGTCGAGAAAACCACGTGACTCATCAGGTACCCTTTTTCTTGACGACAATCGCCCAGTCCACTTCGTTGAACTTGAGCGAATTCATCAGCGTATGGCCGTGTTCTTTGACCACGTCAGCACTCGTCTGGATCGCAGAGAAATCTCCCACTTCAAAAAGGAAGATCCCCACCTCTTCGGCACGGAGACCGGTATCGATCAGTTCAACCATTCGGTCATAAAAATCATCATGAAGATGGCGCAAATCGTATCGTTTCATCTGGACTCCTTATTAGCGGTCAACTTCGCCAAAGACGATGTTGGTATTTCCGATGATGGCAACCACATCCGCAAGGTACGTACCGGGGAGGATGTGTTGCAAAATTCCCGTGTGGAAAAAGCTGGGTGCCCGGATCTTGAGGCGATACGCATACGGCTCGCCCTCCGAACGGATAAAGAAGCCCAACTCCCCTTTGGGGGATTCGGTGGGGGCATACACGGTCCCTTTGGGCGGGCGCATCCCCTGAGTGACGAGGACAAAGTGCTGCATCAGCGCATAGTTCTGTGTCATGATCTCTTCTTTGGGAGCCGAGATGTATTTGGGGTTATGCGCCATGATTTGCGGCTCGGTTTTACGGTGCATCGGAATGAGCTGGCGGAGGATTTTAACCGATTCCTTCATCTCCTCCATGTAGAGGCGATAGCGGCCGTAGCTGTCGTTGCGGTCACTGACAGGGATGTCAAAGTCCAATTCACCGTAGAGTTCGTACGGCTCCTCTTTGCGGACATCGTATTGGATACCTGATCCACGCAGCAGGACACCGGTACACCCCCAGCTGAGGGCATCTTCGGGGGTGACGACCCCCACATCCTCGAGACGCATCTTCCAAATACGGTTCTCCGTCAGAAGATCTTCGTAAAGTTTAATCTGCTCCGGAAGTTTATCGATATACGTACTGAGCTGCTCCAGCCATCCGGCAGGCAAGTCAAGGGGAACCCCTCCAATCCGTACCGCTGAGTGTGTCAGACGCGCCCCACAGTAGTCTTCGACCAAATCCATCGCAAACTCCCGCTCCCGAAAGGCATAGAGGAAGACCGACATCGCCCCCACATCGAGTGCATGGGTCGCGAGGAAGAAGAGGTGTGACATGATCCGGTTGAGCTCAAGCAACATCGTCCGGATCACTTGCGCCCGACGGGGCACCTCCAACCCGATCAATCGCTCGACCGAGAGAGCAAACGCATAGTTGTTGGAGGTCGATGCGATGTAATCAAGACGATCCGTGGTGGGGAGAAATTCATTGTAGATCATATTTTCAGCCATCTTCTCGACCCCACGGTGGAGGTAACCGATATCGGGATAGGCTTTGACCACTTTCTCTCCATCCAATTCCAACACCAGACGGAGCTGTCCATGTGCCGAGGGGTGCTGGGGGCCGAAGTTGATCACCATGGTGTTATCATCCCGCTCGAAATTGAGGTTCTCAAAAAACGGTTTCAGTTTGTTAGGCTCTTGCATAACCCCTCCTACTTTCGTGTATCCAGGACTTCAGAGCCCGTGGTGTAGTTGACCAGTATTTGCTTACTGTACTCGATCGGTTGTTCGGTCTCACTCTCGCCATGCTCTGCACCAAAGGGCACTTCGTACCCCACACGTGAGAACCGCTGAGAATCGTAGCGGTCGATGCGTCCCGGATCTCGGTTTTCCGGCCCGATCACATCGCGATGTTCTTTGCCGAAGATTTTATCCACTTCGTACCAAGCCGCATGTTCATCCCCTTGGAGCGGATACGTCTTGCGCAGCGGATACCCCACCCAATCCTCGGGCATGATGATCCGCTTGAGATAGGGGTGGTTGTTGACGGTGATACCAAACATATCGTACATCTCCCGCTCGGCAAAGTTGGCCATCGCATAGAGGGGGACAATGCTCTCGATCGCTTGCCCCTCTTGAATACGGGTGAGGAGGCGGGTGCGTTTGGCTTTTTTGAGATTGAGCATCTGATAGAAGACTTCAAATTCTCCATCTTGCGCGAGATAATCGATCGCACTCAGCTCAGAACACATCGCATAATCACACGTGTTTTTGAGCACCTCCAGTGCGGCGATGTTCTCCTCGGGACGGATGTGGATCACCAACTGACCCAGCTCTACATAGGCATCAAGCACCTCCACCGCTTCGTTCATCGCCTGGTACACGGCGGCGAAATGGCTCTCCTCCTCAACCGATTCACGCGGTACGCGAGGGGCCACCCAAAAGCGGTCGGTGTATTTGGCTTTGCCTTGTACATTATCTTTGGGGGTATATTTTCGCATTAGACAAACCTCTGCTTGGTGTTTTTGTTCATGTTGCCCGATTCGCGGTTGATCTTCTTCTGAAGCATCATCACGGCATATTGCAGTGTCTCAGGGCGGGGAGCACATCCAGGGAGATAGATGTCCACCGGGACGATCCGATCCACCCCTTGCACCGTGGCATAGGTGTTGAACATTCCGCCGGTGTTGGCGCAGCTTCCCATGGAGATGACCCATTTGGGATCGGGCATTTGATCGTAGAGACGCCGGGCAAACTCGGAGTGCTTCTTGCTCAGTGTCCCCGCGAGGATCAACACATCCGACTGACGGGGCGAGGCACGGAAGATCACCCCCATCCGGTCAAAGTCAAAACGACTCGCACCCGTGGCCATCATTTCGATCGCACAACACGCGAGACCGTAGGTCATCGGCCAGAGGGAGTTGGCGCGTCCCCAGTTGAGCAGTTTGTCTACCGTGGTCAGCGCCACGGGCAAGCCTCCAGTCGAGGCGTAATTTACTTCATGCTGTGCCATTCGAGGGCTCCTTTCTTCCAAGCGTAAATAAATCCAATGGTAAGGAGGACAATAAAAAGAATCATCTCCGCAAAACCGAACCAACCGAGGAGTTTGAAATCGATCGCCCACGGAAACATGAAGATAATTTCCACATCAAACAGAATGAACAGCAGTGCCAATAAATAGAATTGCACCGAAATAGTGTTGGGCTGCTTGTTGGGCAGCGGCCCACACTCATAGATCGACATTTTGAGGCGTTCGGTGTCGAGGCGGGAGAGCCTCCGACTCACCAATCGTGCCAGAAACAGCGTCGCAGGAAACGCGATCCCTGTCAAAGCGAGCAAGACAAACACACCAAAGTAGGGATGATTGGTCAAAGCATGCGTCATAAATAACCCCTTTCGTTTTCTGTAGTCACATAGAAATGAATGCTCTTATAGTAACAGAAAGAGTTTTAATCGCCATTAATTTGCCATGAAGCCCCGGGAAGTATCGGTAGAGATGTAACGGAAAGGAACAAGCGGGGAGTTATCCCTCCGGCAAACCAATCGAAAAGACATTGTCGCCCGTAGACGCATCGTACCGATACCGAAAATCGCAGCCGAGTTTCTGCGTGATATTATAGACGATGTAGAGTCCCAAGCCAAAGCCATGACTCCGCTTCTCCTCTTGAGAAAAAGGCTCAATGTAAAAATCAAAATCCTCTTTGAGGGGGTCGCCCTTGGAACGAATCTCAAGGGTATTCCCCTCTCCGACCAACGTGACATGCGTGTCGGAGCTGTATTTGATGCCATTATCCATGAGGTTTTTGAGTGCGAGTGCGAGGAGCTTGGTGTCGGTATGAATCGGGCGATCCTCTATGCGAATGGTGTACCGATTGGGGTCAGTCAGGAGGATTTTTTCGGTTCGCTGCACGACATCGTAGAGGAACACATCCTCCAGTGTCGGCTGGAAATTGTGCATGGTGATCCGCTCGACATCGGCCAAATCGGAGATGAGTTCATTCATCCGCTCAAATGCCTTGATGAGAAAACCCCGGCTCATCTCATCATCAATAGTCTCGGCGATGATGCGCCCCTTGGTAATGGGGGTTTTCAGCTCATGCATGATGTTGCGCATGAAGAGGTTTTTTGAGCTCATCAGCTGATGGATATGACCAATCGCCCGATCAAAACTCTGGGCAATCTTCCCAATCTCGTCGTGACTGTCGTAATCGATCTTGACATCGAGATCCCCCTCGGCAAACTGCTCGATTTGCTTGTGGAGTTTTTTGAGTGGGTAGAGTTTTTTGAGCACCATGTAGTACAGCGCCAGCAAAAGCAAAAACAGGACGGTTCCTACCACGGTCACGATTTCGGTCGTCCGTTTGTTGGCCCGGTTGTCGACCAGCATCATCCGGTAGCCTGGCATATCGACGTAAATATAGTATCGACTCTTCCCCACTTTGAATATCCGCACATCCGGTGCGGCTGGGTCGCCAACGAAGAGCAAAGTCTTCCCCGTCTTTTGCACCTCTTTCCCGATCCGATCTGCTGAGATTTTCCGCAACGCAAAATCATGAAAAAATTTCTGGATTTTTTTCTCTGGAGGGGAGAGGCGCAGGTTGTATGCCAGGGTTTCGGCGATAAATTTGTACCGCTCGATATCCTGTATGCGGCTCTTCTCTTGACTCGTGGTCATAAAATAATACAATGTCGCACTCAAAATCGCCAACGCCACCGTAAACAGTGTATGGATAAACGTCGTAACTGAGAGATGCTTCACGTCAGAGCCTATACGCGATCGGTCAAGAGATACCCCACACCCCGTACCGGTTTGATGTAAACATGATCGGGATCGGTTTGGGCGATTTTGTGTCGAATACGGCTGATGATCACATCAATGTTTTTGATGGAGCTCTCATCGTCGATGTGCTCACTCTCATACAGAAGTTGCTCACGAGAGACTGAGCCATTCTTCTGCTGTATCAGCACCGAAAGGACATCAAACTCGGCAGCGGTCAAGTCCAAAGGTTGCCCACGAAACTGAATCACCCTCCCTTTGGTATCCAGTGAAAAGATCGCTTCCTCTTCAGATGCCTTCCCCTCCTGTTGTGCACCGGTACGGCGCAAAATCGTCTTGATCCGGGTCACCAATTCGCGCGGGTCGTATGGCTTGGGCATGTAGTCATCGGCTCCGCGCTCCAGACCGATCACTTTGTCGGTGATGTCATCCCGTGCCGAAGAGATGATGATCGGGACATTCGATTCGGCACGGATCTTCTCAATCACCTCCAGCCCATCCATCCCTGGCAACGTCAGGTCGAGGATCACGAGATCCACGTCATTCTGGGTCAGCATCGAGAGGCCGAGGTACGGATCTTCGGCACTGATCACCTCCATGTCGTATTTCTCGAGATAGCTGGTCAGGATCATCGACAATTCGGGATCGTCTTCGATAATCAATATCTTCATCGGTAGGCTCCACAATCTTTTGATGTATCATACCATGGATAGCATAACAATGGTATAATACGCTTATGGGCACCCCTAAAAATGTTTTTTGCCCGATACTCTGGCAGTCGCAAACGCAAGCGCCCATTTCATGGGTTGAGTGCTCCTTTGTCGCATCGGACAAAAAACATTTTTTGAGGTGCCCTTATCCATTTGCAAAGGGGTCTATCGGATGCAGTATAAAGTAGTCATCTACCAAGAGGGGATGCTCGGCTCCCTGCTTCTGGGGCAATCCAAGGTCAACCCCGTCCGCTTCACCGAATTTCTCAATGCCAACGCCGCCGAAGGGTGGGAGGTGGTCACGATGGAAAAAGACATACGCCGTATGCTCCTGTTTTGGAAGCGTGAAGGGTACATCGTCATCCTCAAAAAAGAAAGGAACCGTCCATGAATGCTATGAAAATCGCCAGCATCATCACCGGGGTCGTCCTCGCCCTCTATGCTATCTTTTTGCTCGTATGGCTGTGGGGAGAGAGCATCACGTTTGCGATCTTTGTCAAGACGACCATCACCGCTGGGGTCGTCATCGTCGTCACGCTCGGACTCGCCATCCTCTATCGGGAATACATCGAAGAGAAAGAGATGCAGGACGAGAAATACCTCGATTGAGCGTCGATCGATCTGCCCGACGTCTTCACGACTGCGCTTGATTGTATTCGATGTATATCTTGGCCGTCGCAAACAAGAACGTTGTAATCGCCGGCCCGAGGATCATCCCCCAAAATCCATAACTCCCCATCCCCGCCAAGATGGAAAAGAAGATGACAAATTCATTGATGCTGGTGGTGTTGTGCAGCAAATCTTCTTTCATCATCTTGATGATCATGGGCTTGACAAACGTATCGGCGATGATGGAGATGACGATGATGGAGTAGATTCCGATGGTCAGAGCAATCTGAACCGTCATTTCACTCCACGCATACAAGGAGAGCGGTAGCCATACAATCGCCCCTCCCACAATGGGGATCAACGAAGCAAACCCATAAATCACACCAAAGACCAATCCATTGAACCCAAAATAGCTGACAAAAATCCCAAACAAAAATCCTTCAAAAATCGCCGTAACGACGATGGAATAAAAGACCACTTCCATGGTCGAAGCCACTTCGGAAATCATCCGCTCACTTCGGGAAGCCGACACAGGGATCAGTGACTGGATCAGTGCAAAAAAACGCTCAGAATAGTAATTGATGATCGCATAAAATGTGATGACCAGGCCCACTTCTTTGATAAAGCCAAGCCCCGCACCCCCCATTTTGGTGACGTAGAGGGTGCCTGCCTTGATGTATCCGGTGATCTTGTCCCCTTGCAGATACTCATCGACCCATCCGGAGATATAGGGGATATCGTGGGTCAAGCCTTTGATTTTGGTGACCACATGGTGGATGGTCTCTTTGTCGACATGACTGACATAGGTCACACCCGTCGTCGCGATGTAAATCAGCGGTGCCACCATCAGAGCAAACAGCAGCACCGTTACCCCGAATGTTGCCAATGTGTTTGAGCGGAGTTTGGTGACCAAATATGCCGTGAGATTGGACGTAGCCATCACCAACAGAGCCGCCACACTGATCGGGAGCAAAAAGGGCTGATAGAGGGTAAATGCTGCCCAAAGAGCCATCCCAAAGAGTATGTACATGATACCAGTCGCCTTATCCAAAAAGCCCCTCCTGTGCCTGAAGCGGGGGTGTCAGACGAAACAGCGCATAGCTCTTCTCAGTCGCGACCCGGCCGCGTGCCGTGCGCTCGATGTACCCATTGGCAATCAGATACGGCTCCACCACATCCTCGATCGTCCCCTCATCCTCGCTCAAGGCCGCACCGATGGTGCTCAGGCCCATGGGTTTGCCTTTGGCAGAGATCAAGAGCTCAAGCAGGCGGATGTCCTGTTCATCGAACCCAATATCATTCACCCCCAGCTCCTCCAGCGCGTAGCGAGTACGCGCCAGCCCGATGGTCGGCTCATCGGATACTTCGGCGAAGTCCCGCACCCGACGCAGCAGACGCAACGCAATCCTCGGTGTCCCCCGTGACCGCCGGGCGATCTCGTGTGCGGCATCGTTTTGGGCAGGTTTGTCCAGTTTGTGTGCCGCTTGCTCGACGATTGTCCCCAGCTCCGTGGGGCTGTAAAATTGCATCCGGAAGTGCATCCCAAACCGTTCCCGAAGGGGATTGCTCAACATCCCGGCACGCGTAGTCGCCCCAATGAGGGTAAAGCGGGGGAGATCAATCTTGACCGTCTGTGCCGCTGGGCCGGAGCCGATGATGATGTCGAGACGGAAATCCTCCATCGCCGGATAGAGGATCTCCTCGATCGCCGGGCTCATCCGGTGGATCTCATCGATGAAGAGGATATCCCCCTCCTCGATGTTGGTCAACAAGGCAGCGAGGTCTCCCGATTTTTCGATCATGGGTGCGGCGGTGGTCTTAATGTTGGCTCCCATTTCGGTAGCGATGATATTGGCGATGGTAGTCTTGCCCAGTCCCGGAGGGCCGAAAAAGAGGATATGATCAAGTGCCTCACCCCGCTTACGGCTTGCCTCGATGAACACTTTGAGGTTTTTCTTGATCTTCTCTTGCCCAATGTACTCATCCCATGAGCTCGGACGCAGACTCAGCTCATACGACGACTCCCCCTCGAACTTCTCGATCTCAACCATCCGTTCCATCAGTCTAAAATATCCTCTATCATCTCATCACCTGCAATGTTTCTTATTTTTAATCTTTTGGGTTTTCTATTTGCACTTATTCGACCGTTCCAAAACTCTTTGGTTTTTGTTGAGTCTATTGAGACAAATCCATTTTTATCTATTTTTATCTCACTGTCGCTTTGCCATACTCCACTTACATTTGTACAATCTAAACTAAGGTACTCTATAAGTTCAAGCCCATCTTCACTTATACTTATATAATTTGCTTTTGCTTTTAGTGCTTGTTTTGAGTTGTACTCATCTATCTTTTGTTTTAATCTATCACTATAAAATGAGTCTATCTCTACTTCATACAAAACGCCATTTTCATTAAGAGTGAAATCTACCCTATCATCAACCACTACAAAATCTAAAACTTGTTTTAAATCTCTAAGCTCAATCTCTATAAGTGTTTGATTATTCTCTTTTATAAATTTTTTAATCTCCACTACATCAACTATATCTACATAATAGACAATCACTTTTTTAATTTCACCATTAAAATTATCAAAATTGTATATCTCTTTATTTACAATCTCATTTATAGCGACAATATCCAGCACTTTTTTTGTGCTATCTCTTAAATCTGGAATGTAAACAGGCATAGTTCCATATTTGGAATTTACAATAGTTCCAAACCAAAAAGAGCTAATACCTTCTGGTTTTTGAGTGTTAAGTCCATCTATTAAAGTGGCTAATTTATCCATAGTCTGAATAGGGTTTCTAAAAAGATTTAATCCATCTTGCACCTCTAAGATTTTAAAATCAGCCCCTGCCTCTTTGAGTCTATCTCGTACTGTTTGAATAGAGTTAATACCAATATCACAATGGACAAATCTTCTGCCTAAATCATTTGCCACTTTTGCCGTAACGCCACTCCCTCCGAAGAGATCGGCTACTACCATTCCTTCATTCGACGAGGCTTTTATGATTCGTTCAAGTAGGGCTTCTGGTTTTTGAGTGGCGTAATCGACTCTCTCACTCTCTCCTGCCATTGCAATACCTCTAATATCTTCCCAAATATTATCGACACTGCTCATTTTAAAATAGTGTCCATTTTCTTGCTCCAAATAATACTTTAATCGAATAGTACCTTTGGTTGTTTTCACTACACCATCTTCATCTATAAAAATTTTTCCACCCTTTGTTGTATGTAATCTATTTTGCTTATAAAATTCTCTTAAACTTTCATTGGTGTAAGTTCCAATGTGTGAAGTTGAATAAAATCCTTGCTCATCTTCATAAAAATTAGCTTTTGCCTCTTCCTTTGAATATAGCTTTTTTGTTTTAGAGCCATTCCATATGGCATTATGTTGTTTTGTATAGATAAATATAGAATCTGCATTTTTACTATAAAATTCACTATGAGTTTTCATACCTCTTGCGACTTCTCGTCTCCAAGTTATCTCATTCCTAAAATTTTCCTCCCCAAATACCTCATCCATCAAAATCTTCACATAATGCCCAATATGCCAATCAAGATGCACATAAATAGATGCTGTATCACTCATAACCTCTTTGATAGCCATAAGATTTTCATACATCCAGTTTAAGTAATCCTCTTTAGACCAAATGTCGCCATACATTTTCTCTTCAAAAGCGACAAGCTCTTCCATCTCCATTTTCTCTTCAACTTTTTTAAGGTTATCAGCTAACTTTGGATTTTTTCTAATGTAAACTTTTTTCGCATAATCTGCACCACTAGCAAATGGTGGATCAATGTACACTAAATCTATCTTGATGCCCTGCTCTTTTAAGTAGGCACAAGCACTTAAACACTCCCCTCTTATTACTATATTTTCACTCTCTTCGCCCACTTGCTCAAGCTCTTTTAGCTCATAATATGGTATACCTCGTAAAATTCTTTCATGGACTTTATTGTTACCTTTATAGCTAAGAAGCCTTTGACTTCTTGTGATATTACCCAGTATAGCTTGACCCTTCACAGGAACTTTATCGTAAGGTATATATCTAATTGGCATTGAAAAATCCTTCTATTTTTTCATTTAATTTGATTAAATTTTCATCTAAACTTACACTATCTTCAAGATACAAAAAATCAAATCTTTTATATCCAAAGGCTTCATTATTTTTTTCTATAAAATCCGTTGTGACAAACTCTTTTTTAAGTTTAAAGCTCTCATCATTGGCAAAGCCTTCTCCCTTTGTTTCAAGTATAAGAATTTTACTTATATAGTCCTTCTCATCTCTTTGTATGATTAAAAAGTCTGTTGTGTATCGCCCGATGTATTGAAAACTATTTTTTAGCTTTTTATAACACTCTATTACAAACTCTGTTAAGCCTCTTTCGCCATTGTAATATGCTTCTAAATTACTATCTTGAAAAGAAGTGAGAGAAAAAAGTTGTTCTAAAATATCTTTTTCAAATCTACTCTGTCTAAAATTATACGGAAGATAGTGAAATGATTTGTCTCTATTTTTTGTAGAAATTTCTAAATTTTCTTGTGCAATTTTTGCTATTTCATCATATCTTTGTGCTTGTGTAAGTTCTATAATTTTAGCCTGTTTTTTACTCTCAAATTCCTCTATAAATTTAGGATTTTTGTCAGCTTCTAAAATCTGCTTGACTGCTTTTTGTGATGGATATAGATTCTTATTGTTCTCTATCTCTTTTAGATTATCTACTATTAAAAACTCTGCACTCTCTTTAATAGTTTCACTCTTTGAGTGCAGGTCTCTTTTGATATTAAAAGATAAAGCTATCTCGTTATAGACTTTCTCTAAATTATCAACTTTATCATAGATAATTTTTAACTCTTTTTCGTATCCTTTTGTAGAAATTTGCATAAAACTATTTTTCTCTATTTGAAATAAAAAATCTCTAAAAGTTATCTTTTTATACTCTTTTTCTAAAAAATCTCTATGTTGCTCTATGTTATCAAAACTACCCTCTTTAATTGTAATAGTATTATCTCTATATTTATCTATATTTTTAATTATAGCTTTTAATTTCTCTTTTGCATTTGCACTCTTTTCAATATTAACCGTTGTATATTTGATACGAAGTTGATAAAAATCAATTTTAGGTAATGTAAGATAATCAACTCTTGATACTCTTTTTATAGGCTTATTTAATGATGTGCGATTGAGAGAGTTTAACTCTTCTATGGAGCTATGTTGCTCCTTTTTGAGTTGTTCATTTAAAATCTTTGCATTTGCTTCATTGAGCCAGATAAGAGCCGTGTTACTGTTACCATCTACTTCTCTAAGACATCTACACGATGTTTGAAGCACCATATTCTTAGGACTGTCGCCAGTGCCACTTAAAATGACACTTGTTAAACTTCTACAATCCCAACCCTCTTTCCCAACTTGCACAAGTAATATATATCTCTTTTTACTACTTGGCAAATCGAGACTTTTAAACTCAAGCTCGGCATTGGCATCTATTTTATACTCTTTGTTGCCTTTATGAAATTTAAGTATCTCATCTTTTGGAATTTTCAGTTTTGAGATAAGATGTGGATATACAACCTCTTCTAAATCTTTGATACTACTGCAATATATGGCACATTTTGCCACTGTGCCATCTTGATAAACTTTTGTTTTATAAAGGGCATTAAAATCATTTATAGCTTGTGTTAAAATCTCTGTTTTCTCTAAATTGGCACTTTTGACAGTGGGTAATTTTAAAAACCTTTCGATTGCTGTTGTCAAAGGGTAGTAATAGACTGTATTTGTAATATGGGAAAATTTAAAAAAATCGGTTTCATTTACGTAAATCTTTTCAGCACTTTTGAGGTATGGAGTTCCACTAAATCCTAAAACAGTCGTAATATTTCCTTGTTCGTTCCACCATGATACGACTTGGCGAAGTTTAATATCACTACTACTCGCATGATGCACCTCGTCGATCAAGATAGACATATTTGGAACAAGAGAGAGTTTCTGTTTAAGCTCATTCTCTACTATCTCATCATCAGCAAACAGCCCCTTTGCTTTGCTATTTAAAATAACCTTTTCAGCATTGACTACAAAGATTTGACCAAAGGGGTTTGGGAGTATGCTGTTTACTTTTGAGGCATTTGGATTGACGGCAAGATTTGATTTTTTCGCAGTTTTTGGAACATCGAGTATATCAAACTTGAGAAGTTTTTGTATTGTTTTTGCTTGACTTTCTGGCAACACCCAACTCCCATCAAAACTCTCTATACTCTTTAATGATGGTGCGATAGAGTTTTTAAGCCCTGAGGGGATAAGGATCAAAAAATTATGTGCGAAGTTTTTGTTGCTGGGTTCATTCAGTGCAAAATACAAATCAAGATAGATAAAACAAGCCATAAGATAAGTTTTACCGGCACCCATAGGCAAAGAGAGTAGGTAGTCACTATAACTTACATCATAAAATATCTTTTTGATGAGAGCGTCATAATCACTAATCCTATCTTCATTAATTGCTTTTGCCAAAGAGGGCAACTCATCTTTGGCAAAATGATAGAGTGCTAATTTTTTAGTTTCTCCTAAAGTTACAAGTGCATTTTCAACGGCATCAAAATTCTCTTTAACTATAAAAAAACCTTCACCAAAAAGTTGCCACAAGGGTTTATTCTGACCTTCAATCTTGAGAAAAAGATAGACTTCAATCGCCTCGATCTGGGTATCGCGTAATTTGGATCTCTGCTTGATGTATCGTATCATCTCCTTGACGGTGCACCGATCAGAATGAATCCAAATATCCTTTGCAGCCTTTATCTTCGAATAGAGCATCAGTAGCTGTGCTCCGTATCAGGGAATTCACGCCCTTTGACTTCATTTCGGTACGTTTCGAGCCCTTTGCGGACGAGGTCGGCTCCGTTGAGGTAGCGTTTGACAAATTTAGGCTTGAACGTCTCAAAAAAGCCAAACATATCGCTCCACACCAGCACCTGTCCATCGGTCACGTTGCCCGCTCCGATGCCGATGGTGGGGATGGTGAGGGCTTCGGTGATGCGCTGGGCAGCTTCGGTCTTCATCCCTTCGAGCACGATGGCAAACGCGCCCGCCTCTTGGAGAGCCAACGCATCCCCAATGAGCCGCTCGATGTCCGCCTCATCCTTGCCGACGATGTGGTAGCCCCCTTCGGCACGCACCGACTGCGGCATGAGTCCGATGTGCGCGACCACGGCGATCCCATGATGGGTCAAGTGGCGTACCAGCGGTGCCCGCTCGGTGCCCCCTTCGATCTTGACCGCTTGCGCATCGGTCTGGCTGTAAACCCGCACGGCGTTGGCGAGTGCCTGCTCCTCGGTCAGGTACGACCCAAACGGCATGTCAAAGACGATGAGCGGACGCTTCGCCCCGTTGCACACCGCCTGCGTATGGTAAATCATTTGATCCATCGTAGCACTCAAGGTATCGGATTTGCCGAGGAAGCTCATGTTGAGGCTGTCCCCGACGAGGATCATCTCCACTTCGCCATCGAACAGCTGCGCAAACAGCGCATCATACGCCGTGATCATCGTGATCGGCTCTTTCCCTTTCAGGGCGGCAATGGTATTGACGGTCATACGCTTCTCGATACGGGGGGTATGGATGCTCATCTTCTTTCCTGTTGTTCTGTTTGCTAACGATACAAACGGTGTGCTGTTGCACACCCTACGCATCTTCTCCAACACAAGGAGGGATTGGATGATGGGCGGGAGGAAAAGGCACGGGCAAGAGCACGTAAATTAGCAATAAAACGATTCATTCGTGCCACAAAATACCATTACGCATCTCTTGCTTGCCTTTTCCTTCTGCCCAGCGGTCAATCCCTCTTTGACCGACCTCATTTTATCTAAAAAATGTATAATACCATGAAATGACACAAATCAAGAAACCCTTATGGAAACCATCATGAAAAAACTTGTAGCCTATATCACCACGGGATACCCTGAAAAATACTTCACCGTCGATCTCTCACTCGCACTGGCCGAGGCGGGTGTCGATACCCTTGAGATGGGGATTCCGTTTTCCGATCCCGTCGCCGATGGCCCCATCATCGAGCGGGCCAACCTCCGCTCCCTCCAGCAGGGATTTACCCTCAACGACCTGTTTGAAATCTCTCGGGAAATCGGCCCCATGATCGACACCCTCTGGATGGGGTATTTCAACCCGTTTTATCACAAAGGGATGGAGACCTTCATCGCCAAAGCTCAGGCGGCAGAGGTGCACGGCTTCATCATCCCCGACCTCCCCTACGAAGAGGCGCAGCCCTACAAACCCCTGATCGAAGAGGCGGGATTGAGCCTGATCGACTTCATCGCCCCCACCGACACCCCCGAGCGGATCGCCATGATCGCCCAAGATGCCCGCAAATTCCTCTACCTCGTCGCCTATGCCGGGATCACCGGCAGCGGACAAGCCGAAGATCTCACCCCCATCATCGAGCAGATTCGTACCCACACAGAGACCCCCGTGTATGTCGGATTTGGGGTCAATGAAGAGACCGCCCGTGAGAAAGTACAGGGGGTCGATGGGGTCATCGTCGGATCGGCCTTTGTCAAAGTGTTGATGGACGATGCACTCACCCCCACCCACAAAATCGCCAAAGTGGTCGAGATGGCCCGCACCATCAAAGCAAGGATCAACGAATAATGCATTACTTTACCTGGAACATCGACCCCAATATCTTCCACTACGGTGCATTGCAGTTGCGCTGGTACGGCTTGCTCTTTGTCGGCTCTTTTTTCATCGGGATGGCACTGGTCAAATGGATATTTACCCGCGAAAATGTCCCCACCGATTCCCTCGACAATCTCCTGCTCTACGCCATTGCCGGCACCGTGATCGGCGCACGCCTGATGCACTGCTTGGCGTATGAGCCGGCCTTTTACCTCTCCCACCCGATCGAGATCCTCAAGGTCTGGAAGGGGGGACTCGCCAGTCACGGCGGGATGATCGGGATGATGATCGTCCTCTACATCTACGCCCGACGAGAGAAGCTCTCCTACACGTGGCTCCTCTCCCGCTTGACCCTTCCGGGGATGATCGTCGCCGCGTTTGTCCGCTTCGGCAATTTTTTCAATTCCGAGATCCTCGGGCTCCCTACTACCGTCCCCTGGGCCGTTATTTTCGAACGGGTCGATCACCTCCCCCGCCACCCGGTGCAACTCTACGAAGCGTTTAGCTACCTGATCATCTTCGTTATCCTCCTGACGATCTACCGCCGTACCTCGTTTGCCTTTTCGACCCGTATCCTCCCCGGTGTCTTCGCCGTACTCCTCTTCGGCACCCGCTTTGCCCTCGAGTATTTCAAGACCCGCCAGGCCGACTACACCACTTCGCTCCCGTTTACCACCGGACAACTCCTGAGCCTCCCCGTCATCCTCATCGGCATCATCTGGATCCTCTGGGCACTCTATGGGAATCAAGCGAGAAGCGAGAAGTGAGAAGTGAGAAGTGAGAAGTTGAGAGCTTCTTCTGAAGCCCTCTCCCTCGGGATCGACATCGGTTCTACCACCGTCAAATACGTCTTGTGTGACGAACATTTCACCATCCTCGACAAAGCCTACACCCCCCACGACACCAAGCAGGTCGATACCCTGCTGGAGCTTCTGAGTGATTTACAACAGCGACAACCCGATCGCTACAACGCAATTGACAAAGCCTACATCACCGGCTCAGGTGCGGCGCGGATCGCCCCTGCCATCCAGGCCCGTTTCGTCCAAGAGGTCAACGCCGTTGTCTTGGCGGTCGAGCATTTGCATCCTGATGTGCGTTCGGTGGTCAAGCTGGGGGGGCAGGATGCCAAAATCATCCACTTCAAAGAGCGCGAAGATGGCACCAAGAATGTCTTGACATCCATGAACGACAAATGCGCCTCCGGTACCGGTGCTACGATCGAAAAATGCACCATGAAAGTGGGGGTAGAGCTTGATGAACTCTCCTCGCTCACATTCAAAGATGATGCCCTCCACCATGTGGCAGCCAAGTGCGGGGTTTTCGCCGAGACCGATGTGGTCAACCTCGTCAAAAGCTCCGTCCCAGCCGATGAGATCATGAACTCCCTCGCCGATGCCATCGTCA
>WFMQ01000150.1 GCA_015488995.1 Nitratifractor sp.
GACTACACCAGCGATCTTTTTTCCAAGGTCGGCGACATGGCGATGCGTGCCGCAGAAGCAGCCGACGTGATCCTCTATATGGTCGATGGCAAAAGCCTCCCCGACGAGGAGGACAAGCGGCTCTTTTATCGCCTCCAGGAGCTGGGCAAACCGATCGCACTCGTCGTCAACAAAATCGACAACGACAAAGAAGAACAAGGACGTTTCTGGGAGTTTGTCGAATTTGGTGCGGAAAACATCTTCCCCATCTCGGTGAGCCACAACCGCAAAATGACCCCGTTTTACCGATGGCTTGAGTCCTACATCCCCGAACGGGAAACCTTCATCGAACCTGCGGCAATCGAGGATGACGATTTCTCCCTCGAGCAGTTTCTTGAGCAAGAAGATACCCCAGAAGAAGAAAGCCGCGACATCCGTGTGGCGATCATCGGCCGGGTCAACACCGGCAAAAGCTCCCTTCTCAATGCCCTCCTCGGTGAGGAGCGTTCCGTCGTCAGCGATGTGGCCGGCACCACCATCGACCCCATCGATGAAGCGATCGACTATGACGACTATCACATCACTTTCGTCGATACCGCCGGAATCCGCCGCCGGGGCAAAATCGTCGGGATCGAAAAGTACGCCCTCGGACGCACCGAAGCGATGCTCGAAAAGGCCGACATCGCGCTGGTGATGATCGATGCGAGCGTGGGGATCACGGAGCTGGATGAGCGGATCGCCGGGATCACCGAGAAGTTTCGCCTCGGCACCATCATCGTCCTCAACAAATGGGACATCCGAGGAGAGAAGAGCTACGAGGAGGCGATCCAGGAGGTGCGCGATGAGCTCAAATTCCTCCACTTCGCCCCCATCATCACCCTCTCCGCCAAGACCGGCAAGCGCGTCCCCCGCATCCTCGATGAGATCGTCGCCATCTATCGCCGCTACAGCCGGCGTATCCCCACGAGCCGTCTCAACGAAGTGCTCCAACGCGCCATGCGCCGTCACCACGTCCCCGGCCACAACGGCGCGGTGGTCAAGATCAAGTTTGCCACCCAGTACGAAACCCAACCCCCCAAAATCGCTCTCATCGTCAACAAACCCAACTTCCTCCACTTCAGCTACCAACGCTACCTCGCCAACGCCTTCCGAGAAGCCTTTGATTTCGAGGGGGTACCGCTGGACATCGTGGCACGGAAACGGGGCGAACGGGTGGATGAGGAGTAGAACCCAACATAGGTTAGTTGCGTCCTGACCGCAGAGAGGAAGTGCCCTCGGGGTGTATGCTTTTCTATGGCATAGTCTCCATGTGATACAATAGCGAACCCCAACAAACAAGTCAGGCAATGGATACGATCGACCAACTCTATCGTCAGTTATCACTTTTGGAATCACAACGCAACGCGCTCGATAAACACATTGAAACCCTCCGCCAGGAGATCGCTCGCCATTCCCCTTTTTCCAAAGCCGATAAAATCGCACTCTTTCGCCAACTCTTTATCGGAAACACCTCAGCTTATGCCAAACACTGGATCAGCAAAGATGGTTTCAAGAGCGGTTATGCACCGGTGACGCGTACGTTTCGGGGCAAAGACTACCTCCCCGTAGATGACCGGGCAATCCAACTCCATCTTGAAGGGAAAATCCGTATGGGAACTTACGCGATTTTCGATCAAAGGATGTGCCGATTTCTGGCGATCGATCTGGACAAAGGAAGTTTTCTCTCGGATGCCCGGGCGATCGGAGACGTAGCTCAGTCGATGGGGATCACCCCCTGTTTTGAGCTGTCCAAATCCGGAAACGGTATCCACGCATGGATCTTTTTTAGTGAGCCGGTGCCAGCCAGAGATGCCCGGATACTCGGTGATCTGATCATCTCGCGTGCCATGGATCGGAGTGAGGGGATCGATATGCAGAGTTTTGACCGGCTCTTCCCCAATCAGGATTATGTTGCTCCCGACGCGCTGGGTAACTTGATTGCACTGCCGTTGCATTACAGGTCCCGACAGGAGGGGAAAACGGTATGTGTCAATCTTGCAACCATGCAACCCTACCCTGATCCATGGAGGATACTGCGCACCGTACACAAACTCACCCCCCAACACCTTCGTGAACTCACAGCCGATTATGCCCGGGCGACAGAAGCATCATCACTCATGCCGTGGGAAGTTCGAAACGAGCCGATTCAGTTCCCCCGTACTGTACGGATGGTACTGCATGATGCCCTTTACCTCGAACGGACAGACCTCCCAACATCCCTGCTCAATCTTCTCAAGCGAATGGCTTCGTTCTACAACCCGGAATTTTTCATACGCCAGAAGCAAAGGCTTTCGACCTACAAAACCCCTCGGATTGTTTCATCGTTTGAACTCAACGAACGCTACATTGTTTTACCGAGAGGATTGCTGGAAAAGTTGATCCAGTTTTTTGGCAAGCATCAGGTCACTGTTCAAATAGAAGACAAGCGGCACGGTGAGGTCATCACCCAAATGACATTTCACCTCAAACTCCGCCCCGAACAACAAAAAGCTGCCAAAGCGATCTTGCGCCACGACTATGCTCTCCTGATTGCTCCACCGGGATTTGGCAAAACAGCGGTAGCAACATCGGTGATCACCTCACGCAGCGTCTCGACATTGATTCTCGTTCACAAAGCCGCTCTGCTCGAACAATGGATAACCCGTCTGGGCGAATATCTTCACATCGACCCCAAAGAGATCGGCATACTCGGAAAAGGGAAGAAAAAACTCAACGGTCGCCTTGACGTCGCCACACTCCAATCACTCAGAAATCGTCCGGAGCTGATCGAAGACTATACCCAAATCGTAGTCGATGAAGCGCACCATATCCCGGCGGTTTCATTTGAAATACCGCTCAAACGTTTTCGAGGTCGGTATGTCATAGGTCTGAGTGCCACCCCCAAACGCAAAGATGGGATGGAGGCGATCATGTACCTCCAATGTGGAGAGGTCGCCTACACATCACGCCGCAACAGCTCTGTGCGCCATGTTCTCAAAACACTTCCGACGGAGTTTGAAACGTTCAGTGATCATTTTGCGACCATGCTGGGTGAGATTTCGGAAGATCAGGAGCGTAACCGGCTGATCATTGATGAGGTCGCACGGCACCCTTCACGCAAGATCTTGATCCTGAGTGAACGGATTGAACATCTCAATATCCTCTGGCATCTGCTGGATGAAAGTGGACACGACGCGATCATACTGCACGGCAGCCTCTCCACCCGGGAAAAACGTACGCAACTGAAAGCAGCACAACAAGCTTCCATCCTCCTCTCAACCAGCAGTTATATCGGAGAAGGGATCGACATCGGGCACCTCGATACGATTGTTTTCACCATGCCCATTTCATACCCGGAGCGCATGATCCAATACCTCGGCCGCATCGGACGACAAGGACAAACCTGCCTTGCCATTGACTTGATCGACCGTCATGTCCCCATGCTCAAAAGTACGTTCAACAAGCGGATGAGTGGCTACAGGAAAATGGGGTATGCACACGTGAAGGATCGGGGGCTGTTCGGGTAATTTTATATCTGTTTAATCTTATTTGAGTAAAATAACGGAAAGGGTACACAGAAGTATCAGGAGTGGTAGCTCCTGATACCTTGTGCGACTACTCGTTGCAGTCTGTGTTCTTTTGCCTTTTGCTCTCTTTATAGCTTAGCCACATAATCGTAACCTTCACTACTCCGAGAACC
>WFMQ01000151.1 GCA_015488995.1 Nitratifractor sp.
CCCGTCAAACGATCCGATAGCGATGGAGGTAATGGTATTGGCGTAGGTGCTCACGTGGTACATTGTCCTTTCCTGAACCTCTGAATAATGACAAACAGAGGTTTCACGTGATGGCGACAAAGGAGCACCCAACCCATGAAATGGGCGCTTGCGTTTGCGACTGCCAGAGTATCGGGCAAAAAACATTTTTAGAGATTCCCTTAATGGAGCAGCATTGGACGGGACTGAAGTTCAGCCCCTTGGTGGCGATGAGAGGTTATGCCTCTTCTGCTGGGGTGAGGATGACATCGTCACGGGAGAGCATCCCAGTTCCGACGGGGATGAGGCGGCCGATGACGACGTTTTCTTTGAGGTCTGCGAGGGGATCGACGGTGCCAGCGATGGAGGCCGAGGTGAGCACCTTGGTGGTGTCTTGGAACGACGCTGCTGAAATGATACTGTCAGCACCGACGGCCGAACGGGTGATACCGATCAGCATCGGCTCAGCGATCGCCGGTTCGCCACCGAGCTTGATGATCCGCTCATTCTCTTCGCCAAATTTACGCTTGGAGATGAGATCCCCTTCGATAAACTTCGTATCACCACTCTCAACTACGCGTACTTGGCGCATCATTTGTGATACGATCACTTCGATGTGTTTGTCGGAGATGTTGACCCCTTGGCGGCGATAGACTTGCTGTACTTCCGAGACGATGTACTCATACAATGCCCGCTCCCCAAGGGCTTCGAGGATGTCATGACTGGCGACAAGCCCCTCAGTCAGGCGCTCACCCGCATGAACGTACTCGCCTGTGTTGACGAGGATCGTTTTCCCTTTGTCGACAAATTGCTCAGTAATCTGGCCGTTGTCTCCACTGATGATGATACGCTCTTTCCCACGTAGGGGCTTGCCCATACTGATGGTGCCATCGATTTTGGCGATGAGGGCGATGTCCTTGGGGCGACGCGCTTCAAAAAGCTCCGAGACACGCGGGAGACCCCCCGTGATGTCGCTTGATTTGATTGCAGCTTTTGGTTTCTTGGCCAAAATATCGGCGATCGCTACGGTCTGCCCCGATTGGACGAAGAGGCTAGACTTTGGCTCAAGCTGATAGCGAAGGATGTCCCCCCCCTCCGTCGCGAGGATGATCGTCGGCTTGTAGGTCGAAGCGATGTATTCGTTGAGCTCGAGGCGGGTATCGCCCGTCACTTCATCAAACTCTTCCGAAGCGGTCACGCCCGGAATAATATCCTCGAAGGTGACCGTCCCCCCCTGCTCAGCTATGACCGGCTCCGAATACGGATCCCACTCAGCAATCACCACTTGGGTCTGCTCCGCCGGAGCTGAGAGGAGTTCCCCTCGCTCCACATGAGCATCGGTGTCCACGTGTATCACAGAGCCGCGCGAAATGTAGTGGCGTGCCGCTTCCCGGTTGCTGCCATCGACGATGACGGCAAAGAGCCCTTTCTCCTCGACGGTATCCCCTTTGGCGATGTGATCCACCGCTTCGAGGTAGTCCCCTTTGAGGTAGAAGAACTTCACGCTCCCCTTGGCTTCAGCCATGACCGGTTGTGAAATGGGAGCACCGTCTTCGACTTTGAGCTCACCGGCAAAGGGGATACGTGCTGGGACGCTCCACCCCTCTTTGATCACTTCGGCGATCGATTCGTTGGCCGTCACGGTGTCTCCGTCCTGATGCGGGAGGAAAAGTTTCCCCTCAATTTTCCCAGCGACACCGGCCAGCTCATTGGCTTTGGCGACATCACTCTTGCGCAGAGCGTAGCGTACGTCCTCTTCTCCCGCAGCGGAGAGGGTCAAAATGATCTCGTCGTGGGTGATAGTCACGGAGAGTTTCCCTGTGTAGAGCGCCTTGATCTTCGGCTCGACCAGTAGGACACCTGCGTTCCGTCGATTGGCGACGATGAGTGCCCCCCCTTTGTTGCGATAGGGGGTGAGGTTGTAGTAGCGGATGAAGCCCTCTTTGGAGGCGACAACTTGACGCTCTTCCTTGCCAGCTGTAGCCGTTCCACCAGTGTGGAACGTCCGCAGGGTCAGCTGGGTACCTGGCTCGCCGATCGACTGTGCGGCGATGACCCCGACGGCCTCCCCTTGCTTGACGAGACGGTTTTCAGCCATGTTAAGCCCGTAGCACTTGGCACAGATCCCTTTGGGAGCTTTGCACGTCGCCGGCGCACGCATGACCACAGAACGGACACCCGAATCATGGATCAGCTGTGCCGCCTCTTCATCGATCAAGGTCCCTTCACTGAGGAGCACTTCATTGGTCACCGAATCGATCACATCGGCGGCGACGACTCGTCCATATACGCGATCCGATAGTGGCTCGATCAGCTCGTTACCGATGCTGATCTCCGAGACTTCGACCCCCTCGTGGGTGCCACAATCCTCCATGCTCACTTTGACATTCTGTGCGACATCGATGAGCTTACGGGTCAGATACCCCGCGTTGGCGGTCTTGAGGGCGGTATCGGCCAGACCTTTACGTGCTCCGTGGGTGGAGATGAAGTACTCCAAGACGTTGAGCCCTTCACGGAAGTTGGAGGTGATCGGTGTCTCAATGATCGACCCATCGGACTTGGCCATCAGCCCCCGCATCCCGGAGAGCTGGCGGATCTGTGCCGCGCTACCCCGTGCCCCAGAGTCGGCCATCATGTAGACGGAGTTGAAGCCCTCTTTGTCTTCTCGGATGTGGGTCATAAGCCGCTCGGCAATCGTATTGTTGGCATCCGTCCAAATATCGATAATCTTGTTGTAACGCTCCTGCTCGGTGAGGAGTCCTGCCCCCGCCTGCTGCTGGATCTCGACCACTTTGGCCTTTGACGCCGCGACGATCTCATTTTTGGCCTCCGGGACTTGGATATCGTCGATGGAGATGGAGACCCCAGTGACGGTAGCGTATTTGAAACCCATATCCTTGAGGTTGTCGAGGAACTCGGCCGTCAACGAGATGCCACTGTGCTTGTAAATGTAGTCAACAAGGTTGACGATGTCCTTCTTCTTCATCACCCGATTCCAGTACGCTTCTGGCACATAATCAGGGATGATTGAGCGGAGGATCAAACGCCCAGCAGTGGTGCGGACAATGTCGCCATCGATGAGGGTACGGACACGGGCATTGAGATCCAGCGTCTGCTGCTCATGGGCGATGAAGATTTCATCCGCATTGGCAAAGAGCTTATGCTGCCCCACCACGTCCACTTTTTCCAAGGTGAGGTAGTAGAGCCCGAGAATCATATCCTGAGACGGAACCGCAATCGCCTTACCGGAGGCAGGGAGGAGGATGTTCATGGAACTGAGCATCAGGATCTTCGCTTCGGCTACGGCTTCAGCCGAGAGGGGCACGTGGACAGCCATCTGATCCCCATCAAAGTCGGCATTGAACGCGGCACACACCAGCGGGTGCAGTTGGATCGCTTTCCCCTCGATGAGTCGAGGGTGAAACGCCTGAATCGAGAGTTTGTGAAGGGTCGGCGCCCGGTTGAGCATCACAGGGTAGCTCTCCACCACCTCTTCGAGGCACTCCCACACTTCGTTGCTCTTCTGTTCGATCATCTTTTTGGCTTGCTTGAGGGTGGTGGCGTAGCCCTTCTCTTCCAGTTTGGCCATCAGATGTGGTTTGAAGAGCTCCAGCGCCATCTTCTTGGGCAATCCACACTGATCCATCCGGAGATCCGGACCGACGACGATGACCGAACGGCCGGAGAAATCCACCCGTTTTCCGAGGAGGTTCTGACGGAAGCGTCCCTGCTTCCCCTTGATGATCTCTGAGAGCGATTTAAGCGGACGTTTATTGGCACCCTTGACGGCATTGGCACGACGGCCGTTGTCAAAGAGCGCATCGACCGACTCCTGGAGCATCCGCTTCTCGTTGCGGACGATGATTTCGGGAGCGTCAAGCTCGACAAGACGTTTGAGACGCTGGTTGCGGTTGATGACACGGCGATAGAGGTCATTGACATCTGAGACGGCAAACTTCCCACCATCGAGGCTCACCAGCGGGCGTAAGTCGGGTGGCAAGACCGGCAGATACGTAAGCATCATCCACTCCGGGCGGTTGTCAGAGTCCAAGAACGCTTCGATCACCTTGAGGCGTTTGATGATGGTTTTACGCTTCGCTTCCGATTTGGTCGCACCAATCTCCTCTTTGAGCTGGCCGAGCATCTCGACGAGATCCAGCTCACCGAGGAGCTCCTGGATGACCGCACCCCCCATGCGGGCATCAAATCCGGTTTCGCTAAAACGCTGCAGGATCTGCTGATACTGCTCTTCATTGAGGACATCGTATTTGAGTACCGGATTGCCCCCTTCACTGTCATAGCTCGCCTCGCCGGGATCTTTGACAATGTACGCTTCGTAGTAAAGCACCCGCTCAAGGTCCTTCATCTTGACACCAAGCAGGGTACCGATCCGAGAGGGGAGAGAGTTGACGTACCAAATATGGGCGACGGGCACGACGAGATCAATGTGTCCCATCCGGTCGCGGCGCACTTTGGAGCTGGTCACTTCGACCCCACACTTTTCGCAGACGACCCCCTTATACCGCATCTTCTTGTATTTGCCACACAGACATTCGTAGTCGCGGATCGGTCCGAAGATTTTGGCACAGAACAATCCATCACGCTCCGGCTTGAGGGTGCGGTAGTTGATCGTCTCCGGCTTTTTGACCTCACCAAAACTCCAAGAGAGGATTTTTTCCGGGCTGGCCACCCGAAGCTGCATCGCTTCGATGTCGGTGGGGCGCTCTTCGCTGTTGATGTCTACCGGTGTCAGATTCTCAAGCTGCTTACTCATGGTCTACCCCTTCTTCTTTTTTCTTCTCATACAGTTCCACATCCAGCCCCAGAGCCTGCAACTCTTTGGTCAAGACAAACAGCGTCTCGGGGACACCCGACTCGGGGACACTCTCCCCACGTGTGATGGCACGATACGCGCGGGCACGCCCTTCGACATCATCCGACTTGATCGTGAGCATCTCTTTGAGCACATGGGCGGCACCGTAGGCTTCGAGTGCCCACACTTCCATCTCCCCAAACCGCTGCCCACCGAAGAGGGCTTTACCGCCCACGGGCTGCTGGGTCACCAGTGAGTACGGCCCCGTCGAACGGGCATGCACCTTCTCATCGACGAGGTGGTGGAGTTTGAGCATGTACATATAGCCGACGTTGACCCGCTCCGTCATCTTCTCACCGGTTTTGCCGTCGTAGAGGACGGTTTTGCCGTCAGTATCGATCTTGGCCAGGGCAAAAAGTTTGTCAAACTCAGCCTCTTTGGGGGATTCAAATGCCGAGGCAGAGAATTTGACCCCTCGACTCCAATCACGCGCATACTTCAAAATCTGCTCGTCGCTCATTTTCGGCAACTCATTCTGTACATGCATCAGCTTGGCCGTATCAGCGATCTCGATCATTTTCGCCCGAAGTTGTGCCACAAAATCTTGCTGCTTGGCATCAAAGATCTCCTGGATCTGTTGACCAAGTTTTGCCCCGATCAAGCCAAGGTGCACTTCGAGAATCTGCCCAATGTTCATCCGGGAAGGGACTCCGAGAGGGTTGAGGATCAGTTCGACCGGCTCGCCATCCTCCATGTACGGCATATCGATCTCAGGGACGATGTTGGAGACGATACCTTTGTTTCCGTGACGACCGGCCATTTTGTCCCCTACCTTGAGCTTACGCTTGGTGGCGATATAGACTTTGACCAGCTTGGTCACCCCGCTGGGGAGGATGTCATCTTTTTCGAGGATCGCCAGCTTCTCTTCGTGCTCATTCTTGAGGCGTTTCTTCTCAGAGAGGAAGTAGTTTTTGAGGGTTTCGTACTTCTTTTTCACCTCACTGGAGTAGGATTGGACGACCGAACGGAGGACAAAACGGTTGACATTCGTAATGATCTCTTTGTCAATCATCTCTCCAGGCTGGTAGACCGTACCGTTGAGCTCCACCTCTTGCTCCAACGCGTGCCGCGAGAGGAAGGTGGTGATGCGCAGCATCTCTTCCCGATCGATCATCAACAATTGATCGTGATGCTCTTTGTCAAAATGTGCCTTCTCCTCTTCGTAGGCTTTAATCGTACGGGCATCCTTCTCGTAGCCTTTCTTGGTGAAGATTTTGATGTCGACGACCACCCCTTCCATGGAGGAGGGGCAGTAGAGAGATTTGTTGACTACGTGCCCCGCTTTTTCGCCAAAGATCGCTCGGAGGAGACGCTCTTCTGGTGTGGGACGGATCTCCCCTTTGGGGGAGACTTTTCCGACAAGGATCATGCCAGGTTTGACGTGCGTTCCGATCTTGACGATCCCACTCTCATCGAGGTGGAGTAATTCGTCTTCCTTGATGTTGGGGATATCGCGGGTGATCTCTTCTGTGCCATGCTTGAGCTCCCGTGCCTCGATCTCTTTTTCGTACGTGTGCACCGAGGTAAAGGCATCTTCACGGATCAGCTTCTCGGAGATGACGATCGCATCCTCGTAGTTGTACCCGTTCCACGGGACAAAGGCAACCTTGATGTTTTTGCCCAGTGCCAGCTCCCCCTGATCCATGCTCGCACCGTCGGCGATCACATCACCGGCTTCGACCTCATCGCCCGCATGGACGATCGGCTTCTGAGTAAAGGTGGTGTTTTGGTTGGTGCGCATATTCTTTTCGAGGGAGTAGCGGTCGATGAAGACACCGTTGTCATCTTCCCCCACGATGTAGATATTGCGTGCGTCGACTTTTTCGACCCGTCCAGCACGTCGTGCGGAGACCGACTCCCAAGCATCTCGACTGACGATCGCTTCCATGCCGGTCCCGACCATGGGTGCAGCGGTCTTGAGCAGGGGCACCGCCTGGCGTTGCATGTTGGATCCCATCAACGCCCGGTTGGCATCATCGTGTTCGAGAAAGGGGATCAAAGCGGCTGCCGATCCGGAGATCATCAAAGGTGAAATATCGATCAAGTGCACCTTGGACGACTCATTGAGCCCAATGTTTCCGTTTAACCGTGTCTCGATCAAATCCTCGACAATGTAGCCATGGTCATCCACGACCGTCGATGCGGGGGCAATAACCTTGTCCTCCTCCTGCGTGGCAGTGATGTAGACGATCTCATCGGTGACTTGGCGATCTTTGACCACTTTGTACGGGGCTTCGATGAATCCCAAGTCGTTGACCTTCGCATAGGTCGCAAGGGTATTGATCAGACCGATGTTCTGCCCTTCCGGTGTCTCGATGGGGCAAATCCGTCCGTAGTGAGTCGGGTGGACATCCCGCACCTCAAACCCAGCTCGCTCTTTGACCAAACCGCCTTCACCGAGAGCAGAGAGGCGGCGTTTGTTGGTCACCTCTGAGAGGGGGTTGGTCTGATCCATGAATTGGCTCAGCTGCCCCCCGGAGAAGAATTCCATGATGGAGCTTGTGACCATTTTGGAATTGACCAGATCGTGCGGCATCAGCTCCTCAAGGGATCCGCTGATGGTGGGCATCTTGTCTCGGATCGCCTTTTGCATCTTGGTCAAGCCTTTGTGAAGCTCGTTGCCCAGCAATTCTCCGATCGCACGAATCCGGCGGTTTCCGAGGTGATCGCGATCATCGATGTGCCCTTGGCCGTTTTTGACCTTGATGAGGTATTTGACCGTATTGATGATGTCCTCCGCCGTCAAGACCGTCACATAATCCGGAACATGCTGCCCCAGTTTGTGGTTCATCTTCATACGACCGACACGCGTGAGATCGTAGCGCTCCGGTTCGAAAAAGAGTGTATCAAGGAATTTCTTTGCCGCTTCTGGGGTGACAGGCTCACCCGGGCGCATCACTTTGTAGATACGGATGGCTGCCAAGAGGTTTTCATCGTCCACTTCTTCTGTCTGCTTCAAGAGACGCAGGCTTTCGTGGTCCGCGATAAAGGCTTTGATGATTGAGCTGTCGGCATCTTCGGCCATATCGTCTGCGATGATAAGGGACTCAATGCCAAAATCGATGATACGCTTGAGCTTGGTCTCATCAAGTTGTGTCACCGCATCGTACAGCACCTCTCCACTCTCTTGATTGATGATGGGTTTCGCAAGATGACGCTCCACGAGGATGTCGATGGGATACTCAATCCACTCTAGCCCCTCCTCGAGGAGTTTTTGGGCTTTTTTGCGCGTCAGACGCTTGCCCGAGGCGACGATAATGTTGCCATCCATGTCCTTGATATCGTAATCAGCACGCGCCCCAAAATCATTGGGGTTGTATTTGACAAGGAAACGATTGTCTTTGATGACGATTTCTTGGGTATCATAAAAAATCTTGATGATGTCTTCTTTGCTGTAATCAAGGGCACGGAAGAGGATCGTCACTGGTATTTTACGGCGTTTGTTGATGCGTGCATACAGGATATCCTTGGCATCGTATTCGAAATAGAGCCAGCTCCCCCGGTCAGGGATGATCTGCGCAGAGTAAAGCAGTTTGCTCACCGTAGTCGTCGACTCGGCTTCCTTGAAAATAACACCAGGACTGCGGTGCAGCTGGTTGACGATGACCCGTTCAATTCCATTGATAATGAAAGAGGTTCGATCGGTCATCAAGGGGATGTCCCGCACAAAGACCGCTTGTTCCTTGATCTCCTTTGGGTCGAGTTTCTCACCCGTTTTTTCATCCCGGTTCCAGATAATCAGTGCAATGTTGAGCTTGAGAGAGACCGCATAGGTGAGTCCCCGTTCCATACATTCCCGTACGGTATATTTTGGTTTGACAATGTCCAACCCCTGATACTCCAGGGTAATGCGGTTCTGTTGGTCGTGAATCGGAAAGGCCGATTTGAACGTCTTTTCGATGATACTAGTGGTGCGATTTTTTGCATCAAGCATCAAGAAGTTATCGTAACTTTTTTGCTGAAGTTGGAGCAAGTTTGGGATGGCGATCTCGCGGGGTGTTTTCGAGAAATCTACTCGGAGCCGGTTACCGGAGTGGAGGGAATTTAACATGAGCGAACCTTCGTTGGAATTCGTAATTTTTTTGGATGATACACAAAAAAACTATTGGCAAGAGGGTATGAAATGTCTCTGAATAGTTTATCCCTGTATCAACATACGTACAGGAATGGAGAGGAAATCCGAGGGAGACCCCCTCGGAAAAGGACTTACTTGAGCTCGACAGTTGCGCCGGCGTCTTCAAATTGCTTTTTGATCTCTTCAGCTTCCTCTTTGGAAGCACCTTCTTTGATGACACTTGGGGTATCTTCAGCAGCAGATTTAGCCTCTTTGAGACCCAAACCTGTGATAGCACGGACGACTTTGATGACGTTGATTTTCTTAGCACCTGCACTGATCAGGACAACGTCAAATTCAGTCTGCTCTTCTTCAGCAGCACCGGCATCGGCACCGGCAGCAGCAACGACGGTTGCCTGAGCAGAGACACCGAACTTCTCTTCAAAATCTTTTACCAACTCGCTCAACTCGAGTACCGACAAACCGGAGATATATTCGAGTACATCTTCTTTTGAAATGGCCATGTTAATTCCTTTAACTGTATTTTCACAATGGGCAGGCGACTGCGATCGCCTGCATCACAACTTACGCCTCTTCTTCACGCTTACGTTTCAGCGCATCCAGCCCAATCGTAAAGTTACGAACGGGTGCCTGCCAAACATTCAGCAACATACCGATCAGTTCATCACGGCTTGGCAATTTCGCCATCGCATTGATCGTATCCAGATCGACCGCCTGGCCCTCAAGGGCACCGGCTTTGATCACAAAACGATCTTTGAACTCCATGGCAGCTTTGTCGGCTGTTTTACAGGTGCTGATTTGATCGTTACCCCACACCAGCAGGTTGGTCTCTTTGAGTTCCAACCCTTCGATACCGGCATTGGCAAACGCGATAGAAGCCAGACTGTTTTTGACAACCTTGACATGCGCATCGTTTTCGGCGGCGAGACGACGGACGGATTCCAATTCTTTATGGGCAACGCCTTTGTAGTCGCACACGACGACAGCTTGAGAGGCTTTGAACGCCTCGGTCATCTCAGCAACGAGTTGCTCTTTTTCTGTACGGGTCATTTCTTCTCCTTTCCGACTTCGAACCGGGCTCACTGCCATGCAGAAAAGGCGACCTCAGAGAAGGCCACCTCGGTTTAAGCTCTCGCCCCGATTTTCTTCAGTCTAAGATAAAGCACAGATTGTGCTTATTTGATCTCCATCACTTCACTGCTATCGAGTGTAATGGAAGGACTCATGGTCAGCGAGAGGGCTGCGTTTTGGACGTAGCGACCTTTGGCACTCGCGGGCTTGGCACGGTTAATCTTTTCGAGGAACGTGATGAGGTTCTCTTTGATCTGCTCTTCTGAGAAACTCACTTTGCCGATGCCAGCATGGATGTTCCCCTTTTTGTCAACGCGGAAATTGACCTGACCGCCTTTGGCGTTGGTCACCGCTGTGGTTACATCCATAGTGACGGTGACGGTCTTAGGATTCGGCATGAGCCCTTTGGGGCCGAGGATCCGGGCAACTTTGCCCAAGACACCCATCATATCAGGCGTTGAGATTACAGTATCGAAATCAATTTTGCCCGATTGGATTTGTTCGATGAGTTCATCGCTGCCCACCAAATCGGCTCCTGCAGCTTTGGCTTCATCGACCTTGTCACCTTTGGCGAAAACAGCAACCCGTACGGTTTTGCCGGTTCCATTGGGAAGAACCACCGAACCACGGATCATTTGATCGGCGTGACGGGGGTCAACGTTGAGATTCAATGCCACTTCGACTGTTTCATCAAAGTTGGCAGATTTGAGAGACTTGACGGTTGTAACCGCTTCGTCCACACTGTAGGTTTTGGTCGTGTCAATCTTCTCAAGAAGGGTTTGTTTACGTTTGCTAATTTTTTTTGCCATTATATTCTCCGCTGTTTGCTCCCACTGCGATCCAGTGGTCAGATAGATATTCAGTCTGCGATCTCGATGCCCATGCTGCGGCAAGAGCCTTCGATGATCTTCGCCGCTTGCTCACGATCATCCGTGTTGAGATCTTGGATCTTAAGCTCGACAATCTTGAGGATCTGCTCTTTGGTCAAGGTCGCTACCTTGTTCAGAAGCGGATTATCACTCCCTTTTTTGATCCCAGCTTCTTTCATGATCAAGTCTGTAGCAGGGGGCTGCTTGGTCTCGAATGTGAAGCTGCGATCGGTGTAGACACTCACTTCGACTGGGATTTTGAAGCCCATCTTGTCTTTGGTCTTCTCATTGAACGCTTTGCAGAATTCCATGATGTTTACACCACGTTGCCCCAGAGCAGGACCCACTGGAGGTGAGGGATTGGCCTGACCGGCCGGGATCATCATTTTGAATTTTTCAGAAATCTTCTTTGCCATGACGGCTCCTTCTTGATTAGATTATTTTTTCGACTTGGGTGTAGAGCATCTCTACAGGAGTGTTCCGACCAAAAATCGACACGTTGAGTTTCAACTTGCCATGATCGAGATCATACTCCTCTACCATTCCAGTAAAGTTCGCAAATGGTCCATCAATAATACGTACCATCTCTCCAGTCTCGAAGTCCACCTTGGGTCGGGGAGCGTCTTGCTTCTCCATCTTCTCCAAGATCACTTTGATGTCGGCTTCACTCAGGGGTGTCGGTGTCTTCTGCTCGCCAATGAAACGCGAGACACGGGACAGTCCTTGGATCTTGTGCCACAAATCGTTGTCGAGATCCAAACAGGCAAAAACATATCCAGAGTACAAGGAGCGCTCCGTGATCTTCTTCTCTCCGTTTTTGACCTCAATCACCTCTTCGGTGGGCACCACGACGTTTTCGATTTTTTCTTCAAGACCGTAGTCGATTGCTAGTTGATCGATTGCTCGTTTGACCGAACGTTCACTACCAGCATATGTTTGAATTGCGTACCATTGATAAGCCATCATTGACCCTTACAGTGTGGAAGAGACAATGGTAGACATCAACACGTCAACCAATGCTAAAAATACAGAGATAACAGTGACGACCAGTACTACAGCGACAAAAGCTTGACGTACCTGTATTTTGGTCGGGAAAATGACCTTGTCCAGTTCGACACGCGCACTGCGCAAAAATTTTGTTATGGATTCCATATTTTACCTTCATAGAATGGCAGGCCAAGAGGGACTCGAACCCCCGGCACCTGGTTTTGGAGACCAGTGCTCTACCAACTGAGCTATTGGCCTAGCGAGAGATCCCCCTTTCCAAGACAGAAGAGGGGACCTCAAAAAAGTATGTTAGAGTTTCATCTCTTTGTGTACCGTGTGCTCTTTGCACCACTTGCAATACTTTTTGATCGCAAGCTTTTCGGTTGTGTTTTTCTTATTCTTGGTTGTGTGATAATTGCGACGGGTGCATTTTTCACAGCCAAGATGTACAGTTTCTCTCATGTTTTCTCCAGTACATGCGACGTCAGAGACTCATTTGAGTCCCCGACAGGCAGGGATTCGTTTAGGCAATGACCTTAGTAACAACACCAGCACCAACGGTACGACCCCCTTCGCGGATCGCGAAGCGTGTACCCTCTTCGAGCGCAACCGGAGCGATCAACTCGACGTTGATCTTGACGTTGTCGCCTGGCATGACCATCTCCGTACCTTCGGGGAGAGTCACCGAACCTGTCACGTCCGTCGTACGGACGTAGAACTGAGGACGATAGTTGTTGAAGAATGGTGTATGGCGACCCCCCTCTTCTTTGGTCAAGACATAGACCTCAGCTTCAAACGTAGTATGAGGAGTGATGGAGCCTGGCTTACAAAGAACCATACCACGCTGAACCGCCTCTTTGGCTGTACCACGGAGGAGGACACCAGCATTGTCACCGGCGATACCACAATCCATCTCTTTACGGAACATTTCAACACCCGTGACCGTGGTGGTCTGAGTGTCTTTGATACCGACGATTTCGATGGTGTCACCGACACACACCTGACCACGGTCGATTTTACCCGTCACAACAGTACCACGACCTTGGATGGAGAAGATATCCTCGATCGGCATCAAGAAATCTTTGTCTGTTTCACGCTCAGGCTCAGGGATGTAGGCATCCACTTCGCTCATGAGCTCGATGATTTTGTCGGACCACTCACCGAGTGTACCCGCTTTGGCTTCTTCGAGTGCTTGGAAAGCTGAACCGGCTACGATAGGCGTATCATCACCGGGGAATTCGTACTCGCTGAGGAGTTCGCGAACTTCCATCTCGACGAGCTCGAGCATCTCTTCTTTGTCCTCGTCATCGAGTTGATCTTCTTTGTTCAAGAAAACAACGATGTACGGAACACCAACCTGGCGAGAGAGGAGGATGTGCTCACGGGTTTGTGCCATGGGGCCATCTGTCGCTGCGATGACGAGGATCGCACCGTCCATCTGAGCCGCACCGGTGATCATGTTTTTGACGTAGTCGGCGTGACCTGGGCAATCCACATGAGCATAGTGACGGGTATCCGTCTCGTACTCGACATGAGAGGTGGCGATGGTGATACCGCGTTCGCGCTCTTCAGGTGCGTTGTCGATCTGATCGTAATCCATCAGTGCTGTATCGTTCTTGGTAGCGAGAACCGCAGTGATCGCAGCGGTCAGAGTAGTTTTACCGTGGTCAACGTGACCGATGGTACCGATATTGACGTGCGGTTTCGTACGCTCGTATTTTTCTTTAGCCATAGTGTTTCTCCTAGCTTGTTTTTATGATGTGCGGCCGTTCGAACGCGGCTCTCTTTGACCCCATGCCCGTATATGGACAAGACTGTGGCTCAGTGGCCATACTCGTGTCCACACTGCATACCTGTTCTTCCAATGGTCGTGGAGCCCAGAAGCGGATTTGAACCGCCGACCTCTTCCTTACCAAGGAAGTGCTCTGCCCCTGAGCTATCTGGGCGCATCGTGCGCATAAGGGTATAAAGTGTGTGGATGTAGACAGTGATTGTTGTGTGGTGATCTCGGATACAGTTATCCGATTCAAAGACAAGAAATGCTTATAACCAGGTCACACAGCTCCCAGTATTTTGGAGCGGGAGACGGGACTCGAACCCGCGACCCTCAGCTTGGAAGGCTGACGCTCTAGCCAACTGAGCTACTCCCGCGTCACAAAAACGATGGTGGTGAGAGGAGGATTCGAACCTCCGAAGACATAGTCAGCAGATTTACAGTCTGCCCTCGTTGGCCACTTGAGTATCTCACCCCAATCTTATCGTTTATATACTGGTCAAACACTGATACATTAATGGAGCTGGTGATGGGACTCGAACCCGCGACCTGCTGATTACAAATCAGCTGCTCTAGCCAACTGAGCTACACCAGCACTCACATTCCATCGTGAAATGGACGGGTATTGTAGCTGAAAGAGCTTTAGAAGTCAAGGGTTTTTGGTAAAAAAATGATTTTTTCTTGTAAATTTGCTATAATCCCTCCAAAAAGGCTCCCGTATGAAGATTCTTCTTGCCCCCAGTGAGACCAAAAAACCTGGTGGAGACCGCCCCTTTCGGATAGAGTCATTGTTGTTTGAGTCCCTGCTCCCTGTCCGCCAATCCCTCCTCGTCACCTACATGAATCTCCTTCAGTGCGGTGACACGGTGGAACTCTCCCACTTGTTCGGGCTCAAAAAGGAGGCGGACATCGCCTACCATACAGCCAAAGATCTCCCCCATGAGCCCGCCATGAAAGCCATCGAGCGCTACACCGGTGTTGCTTTTGACTACTTGGACTACCCTGCCCTCTCTCCAAGCGGGAAGCGGCATCTCCACGAGAACCTGATTCTCCATTCCAATCTCTTCGGGTTTTTACGTGCCGATGACCTGATCCCTGAGTATCGCTTGGGACAAGGGAAGCCGGTCGGTCCTCTCCAGCCAGAGAAACTTTACCGCGAAGCTGGATCCCCCCTAATGGATGCCTATCTTGCAGGGGACGATATCCTCGACTTGCGGGCTGGCTTTTATGAAAAGGTGTATCGCCCCCAGCATCCGTATACGGTTCTAAAATTTCTCAAAGGGGGTAAAGTGGTCAGCCACTGGGCCAAAGCGTATCGTGGTCGGGTGTTGCATACGGTTGCTGAGGCAGGTATTGCTACCATGGAAGCGTTTATGAAACTGCCGATCAAGGGATTGACAATTACCGAGATTCAGTCCCGAAAACTCCGCACGGAGATTATCTATACTATTGAGGAATAGGGATCAATCCACAGTCACAATGTTGACAAGCTCTACCCCCTCACACCCTTTTTTTATCAATTTGTTCTTGCGGGCGTGCTCCTCAGATAATTCAACCAAATCGGCAAAATCGTTTTTGGACGTTTGAAACGTATGAATCTCTTTGTCGGTCTTGATCGCGATATCTACGGAACCCTCAAAAGAGAGGGAAATATTGCGTATCCCCTTGGCAAACTCCCCCTTGATCGCACGTTCAATCTTTTCGTTGGCGATGATATCACGCAAAGGCACTCTCATATTTGTATCGTTCGCGCACAGGACAATGTAACTGACTTCAATCATTCCTTCCATGGCATACACTCCTCTTGAAAATACAATGTTCAGGTATAATAACAAAAAAAACCAAAAGCCAGAGCATGACCCCAGCAGAAAAACAGGAAATCAAACGCCATATCCTTCAGAACCTTTCCGAGATAGAGACCCAAATCGGACTCCTTCAGGAAAAAGTCAAACCCATTGCGCCCGATTGTTCGCTCGGACGTTTGACCCGAATGGAAGCGATGGGTGAGCAAGAGGTGTGCCAACGTATCCTCGACGAAACCCTTGTGCGGCAGATACGTCTGCGCAACGCCCTAAGCCGTATCCACCACGAAATGTTTGGCATCTGCATCGAATGTGAGGAGGAGATCGGTATGGATCGGATGCGTGTCCGCCCAGAGAGCGTCCGATGTGTCACATGTGCTAACGGTGCCTCATAGACTCTCGATGTTTCCCACCACTTTCCCTACGATACTCACCTCTTCGGGCGCGAGTATTTCTGGAGAATAGTTTCGGTTATCAGAGATCAACTCCACCATTCCATCGGCACGCTGGCGAATCCGCTTGACAAACAGTCCTGCTGTCGTCGCTGCGATGAAGATTCCATCTTTCTCGATATCGGTCTGGGTGCGATCCACAAAGACAATGGACCCATCCTGGAGGGTTGGCTCCATCGATTCTCCATTGATATGAATCGCTTCCAAATCTGTGTTTCCCATCCCTACCATATTACGCATGACTGTCTCGTCAAGAGTGATGCTCTCGTAGCTTTCGTCAAAAATCTCTGCTCCGCCACCTGCACTCGCACGAATATTTGCAAAATAACGTACCCGAAAAAACTTTTCTGTCTCCTCCAGCAACATCGCAGCAGACTGTCCAAAAAAAAGCCAATTGATGCTGATCTTTTTTTGTGCACAAAACTCCATAATCTCCTTGTAGGGGATGGTGCCACGCTTTTTCATTGTCGCAAAAGTCGCTTGGGGTATCCCCAATGTACTGGCGACATCTTTGTCATACACACGCCCCTCTGTCTTCTTGGTTGAGATAATATCTTTTATCTTCTCAATGGTTTCCTGAAAGGTGACCACATGTTCTCCTTGTGTTGGTGTGCGGCACTTCTCCTTTTGGGTCATGAGTACGGCCCATTAGCCGTGGTGCTCCGCAATAGGAAAGTATAACAATCTTACTCTTAAATATATGTCAATACGGCATATATTTATCTGAAAATATTATGGTATCTATACTTATCAAAGTCTTGAATCGATACACACATCTACCAGAGTGAGGTCATGCGCATCTAATACAGGAGAAGATCGATCTCCTCCCCCACCGCTTTACTGGTATCCGATTCACTTGTATAGAGGAGTGCCGAATCACCAAGCATGTTGGTAAGGATGGCACTGGTGCCCACCTTTTTCCCCTGAAAGTCCACGAAGTATCGCCCCGATTCGAGCATCACATTACAGGCGGTAAACTCTGCTTTTTTTGCCCGCTTGACAAACGGATCCCGCAGGGTCGCCTTCACGCTCGGCAGGGAAAGACTTCGGTGAGTAAAGATCCCGATCAGGGGAAGCAAATACAGCAACGCTGTCACCGTCGAAGAGTAGGCAAATCCTGGGAGAGCAAGAATAAAGGTATCCCCTTTTCTCGCCAGCATGATGTGTTGACCTGGCTTGATACGAACCCCTTGGAAGAGAATCTCAAAGCCCAAATCGGGCACGATATCTTTGACGAAGTCATAATCCCCTACGCTCACGCCACCCGTCGTGACGATGATATCACTCCGCTCCACAGCATCGGCCAATATCCGGGTGATCTCGTCACGATCATCGGCCTCCGTCGAAAGTCGTAACGCCTCTCCACCATATTGAGAAACAATCGCCTCGATTGTGTAATTGTTGGTACTGCGGATCTGAGCATTGTTCGTTTGCTCTTCGCCCAACTGGAGCAGCTCAGACCCTGTAGAGAGGATCGCAACCACAGGCGGGTCAAAGACCATTGGCTTAACGACATTCAATCCTGCCATCACACCAATCTCAGCAAAACCGATGCGTGTACCAGACGGAATCAATACATCGCCTGCCTCATATGCCTCTCCCACAGGGCGTACGGCATATCCGAATGGTACCGGTTCATCGATAACGATCTCTTCACCCTCGACCGTTACATGCTCAATTGGGATAAGAGTATCAGAACCTTCCGGCATCAACGCCCCCGTAAAGGTCTTGATGCACTCTCCAGGGTGGAGACCTTCTTGCAGGTCACTTCCCGCAGGATTGTCCCCCGCGATTCGCAATCGTTTCAGAGGTTGATCCGCGTACCGCAGGGCATACCCATCCATCCCCGAAGTTGGAAATGGGGGCATACTCTCATCGGCCACAATCTCTTTTGCCAATACATACCCTGCCGCTTCGGTCAAGTGCCGATAGTGGGCTCGTGGTTGCTCAATCGTTTGATCCTTTAGAATCTTCATCGATGTATCAAAATGTATCTGTGCCATGACTCACCTCTGTATGTGTTTGGTATTACCAACAGGCAATACACTTCACGTGCATACCCATGGATGCACCCTCTACTATTCACCCAAAACCCCTGCCCCTGCCATGGGTGTACTCCGGTCTTCGGCATAAATCCGCTTCCCGCCAATCACATCGTATTTCCAAATGGGCGCGTTGGCCTTGAAATCTTCGACAAACAGATCAATGAGCTCCAATGCCACGCGCCTCTGAGGTGAGAACACCGCTGAGATGTACGAAGAGGTGTGTACGGGAACATCCCCGATCGCATGAGCAAATTTTACGATTGCCCCTCGCTCTACTGCACGTGCCTCCCACCCTTCAAACCACGCCCTAAGAATTGGCTCATAAATATCAAAGCTCAATGCTTCGATCCCCCCCTCTTCACGGATGATACCAATGAACGGGATATAGGCACCGTAATTGCTCTGGTGATTCTCATCCAGCCAGCGTCCAAAAATCGCCTTCACATCTAAGGCTCCATCGTATAGCTCCACAATCACCCTCCACAAACGGGTGGCAAGATAGAGACCTTGTCTCCATCACAGAGGGGAGCATTTCGATCGGTGGTCATCCTATCATTGATCGCCACGGCTGAAGTACCAAGCCACTCACTGACGCCTTCGACACGCTTAAGTGCCTCAGCCAATTCGGCCAGTGTTGCTGCGCCAACCTCCATCGGCGGCTTGCCAATGGGGCCGAGAAATTCTACTGTGACCATCGTTATCCTTATTGTCATACCTCAAGATATTTTAGACATATTCATTGATAATTATAGGACAAATACCATTATATAAGGGTTTATCCATGCAAATAAAGCGAAAACCAAAGTAAGAGTCTGCAAAAAAAAGAGAACAAAAATAAAAAGACAGAAAGCCAAACAAAAATAAAGATAAATTTGAAAAAAAGAAGAAAGGAGTAAAAGAAAGTAAACTCTCAAAGTGGCACTGACCTACGTTCCCACAGACGTAGCCTGCAGTATCATCGGCGCTGGGAGGCTTGACTTCCGGGTTCGGAATGGAGCCGGGTATGACCCTCCCGCTAGCAGCAC
>WFMQ01000152.1 GCA_015488995.1 Nitratifractor sp.
GTTCAGAAATGGATTGATTATTTTGTTTATCACAAATCAATAGAGTGTATTAAAATTGAGGGTAAAGTAAAATAATGGATAAGATTATTAACATTGAAAAAGCAGACTATCTCAATGATTATAAGATAGCTTTTGAATTTAATGATGGTGTCAAAAAAACTGTTGATTTTGAGCATTTTATTTTTTCATCAGCTCACCCAGATATAAAAAAATATCAAAATCAAAAATTATTTCAAAAGTTCAACCTTGATTATGGTGAGATTCAATGGAATGATTATGAATTAGCATTTCCTATTTATGATTTATATGAAGGGTCTATTTAATCTACTTGATAGCAAGACAGAGTAACCAATAAATTACCTATCGACAATTTATTGGCTATCTTCAGTCGTTACCTCACCCCATACATCCCCAAAACCTTATCCAACTCCTCCCGGCTCAATCCCCCAACATGTCGGAAAACCGCTTTGCCGTTTCCATCGAAGACGATTTGGGTAGGGATCATCTGCACTTTGAGGGTCAAGGCGGCCTGGCGCTCCTGTTGGACGTCGATGAAATAGAGAGGGTAGTCGGGGTGCTCTTTTTTGACGACATAGAGCATCCGATCCATGATCTGGCAGCTGTGGCACATCTTGGAGCCCACTTCGAGGAAGATCGGCTTGCCTTTGCCGATCAGGGGTGCGACTTTGGCAAACAGGGTGGCCGGGAGCATGGGGGCTTCGGCGAAGAGTGCGGTGGTGGCTATGAGGGTTGTCAACAATAATCTTTTCATCATTTCTCCTAAGATTGCAAATACATTTGGTAGAAAAAGTAGATCCCAAATCCGATCAACAGCAGCGCGAAGGCTTTGTTGAGCGCGTCGGAGATCCACACCATGGTCTGGCTCGAGGTAATGCTCTGAGCAAACCCCACTGAGACACCGGCTGCCAGCAGCAGGAGTGAGTGCCCGAGGGCAAAGATGAGGATGAGGCTGTATGCGTAGAGATAGCCGCTACTGGCTGCCAACGACATGATCGCAAAGAGGGGTGCCGAGGCGCAGGGGGTGCTCACCAGTCCAAATATCAGACCGATAAGAAAACCCCCGAAGAGGCGGAAGCGTATCAGGCGGCGGATGATGGATGACTTGTCCACTTCGCCCACTATCCCCAGCGCATAAAGTGCGATCAAGATACTCACCGCCCCGGCGATCCCATACGCCCACATCGGCGCGATCGAGAAAAAGCCGCCGAATTTGGCAACGATAAAGCCGAGGATTGAGAAACTCACTGCCACACCGAGTGCAAACAAGCCCGTGAAGACGTAGGTATAGAACACTTTTTGTCGCCCTTCGAGGTCTTTGTTGAGTGCCAGAGAGCTCCCCACGAGTAGTGGAACGGCTACCAGTGAGCATGGAGCAGCCGCCGTGATGCCGCCCGAGAGAAACGCTCCAGCAAAGACCCACCACGACCCCGAAGCCAGCCAATGGGCGATCGTCGCTTCCACCCTACCCCTCCAGCATCTTCACCAGCTGTTCGACGCTGTAGGTTTTGCCGGCGGAGATGAGCTTGTCATCGATGACGAGACCGGGGGTGCTGAGGATGTTGTACTCCATGATCTTCATGATGTCGTCCACTTTTTCGATCTGATGGAAGCCGCCGATTTGGGCGACGGCTTCTTTGACGTTGTTCTCCAGCGCGATGCATTTGGCGCAGCCGGTTCCGAGTATTTTGATGTGCATGGTTTTCCTTTTTTGTGTTTTGTATATTTGAGTCTTTCGGACAATCTCCGGTTTCACCCGATAGCTCTGGCAGTCGCGAACGCCGTTGGCGCCCCTGCGGGGTTGGGCGCTCCTTTGTCGCCATCGGGTGAAACCTCTCTTGTATGTATCATAGCAATCCTTCTCAAAGAAGTGCATAGAGCATCTTAGCCGCGATAAGATAAAGAAGCGCGGCGATGATCTTCTTGATGTGTCCTGCACTGAGGCGGAAGTGCATGATGCGATTGCCGATAAACCCTCCGAGGATCGCTGCCACAGCCGTCACCCCGAGCAGCGTCCAGTCGATGGGGACAAACGTCGCATAGGAGACAAACGCACTGAAGGTCGAAAACGGCACCATGAAACTCACCGCGACGGCCATCGCTTTGGCATCGAAACCCAGCAGAATCATCAGCGGCATCACCAGCGCCCCGCCCCCGATCCCCAGCAATCCGGAGATGAACCCCACGACTGCTCCGATGACGTAGAGGATCCAACGCTTCTCATAGTGAGTCTTGGTCTCCTTGGGGATGAGCATCATCGTCGCGCTGAAGAGCAAAAAAGCGATGAAGAGGTATTTCACCCATACCGTGTCGATCGACTGCGAAAACCGTGCTCCCAGAGGAGCGGTGATGAGAGAGCTGATCACCAACGGCAGGGCAAAGCGTACATTGAGTACCCCGCGCCGGAAGTTCATATAGGTAGCCGTCACCGTCGTCGATGTGTTGATAAAGAGTGCGATCGCCTTGGCGAGGTTGAACCCCAGTCCCATAAAATCAAAGATCGGCACCAGTGCCACCGCGCTCCCTACACCCCCCATCGCAAAGAAGGTCGAGACCCCAAGCGTGATGAAAAAATACTCCAGATCATTCATCTACAGCCGGATCTTTTTGGCTTTGCCGCCGGAGAGGTACTCCACAAGTGCCGTAAGCCCCCCGCTGAGCGTTTTGGCATCATAGCCTTTGAACCGGAGGTACTCCTTGGCCATGCTGGAGCGGTATTCCTTGGGGCAACCGCAGACGATTGCTGTCTCCTCCGGCAGCTCATTGAGGCGGTCGGGGAGTTCGTTGTAGGGGATGTTCTGTGAAAAATTCACCCCCCACGCCGCCGTCTCAAACGGCATACGGACATCGAGCAGGATCGCCTTGCCCTCGTTGTGCATCTGAATAAAATCCTCGATACTGATCTTCATCCCTGATACGTCACTGAGGACGAAATCGCGGACGTGTTGGTCAATGGTTTTCATGGTGGTTCTCCTTTGTGTTGTCGGTTCAGGAGCAGGGACTTCAGTCCCGTTACAGTGCAGATTTTAACCTGAAAAATGGGACTAAAGTCCCTACTCCTAACTTGTTTTTACTGCGCCGCTGATTTCTCCAGCTCACGCGCCATTTTCAATGCATTTTTGCTCCGAAATGGGGCATCATCATAGTTTTTGAGATACGCAAAGGCTGATTGATCAAGCCCTTCAACCGCCTCGACGGCATCAAAAGCCCCTTTTTTGAATCCGGCAAGTGCCCCGCGCTTGAGCATCATCAGATAATCATAACTGTCATGCATCGCGTGCGCCAGATCGGTGACAGCCCCGTGACCGGGGATGATGACTTTGGGTTTGAGGACATCCCGCAGGTATTCAAGGGTTTTGATCCAGCGCAGTCCGCCACCTGGCTGCACACCGAGTAAACGCTGATGAAACACAATGTCACCGGTGAATACAATCCCCTCTTTGGGCAGGACGACGAAGATATCCCCCGGTGTATGACCACCGCCAGTGTAAACCAACTCAATCTTTTTGTCCGGGGTGGGCAGCGTGTAATGATTGGTAAACGTCGTATCGGGCAAGGTGGCATTGGTCTCTTCAAATGCCTGTTTGATGTGCTTCCTCGCCATCGCCATTTGGAAATCTTTCCGCTTGGCTATGTCGGCTTTGCACGCTTGGGAAGCGATGATCTTCACCCCTTTGAGGGTGGCAAAATAACTGTTGCCGATCCAGCGGTGATCTTGTCCCCCAGTATTGATGACCCATCGGATCGGTTGGGAGGTGATGGCCTTGATCGCCGCATGGATCGCCCGACCATCTCCGACACTTCCACCCGCATCGACCACCACAACTCCCTCCTTGGTGATGATAAAGCCTGAAGTCATATCGTGCCCGAGGTTTTGAGGAGATCGCTGTCCGAGATCCCCCACGAGAGCGTAGACATCTTTGGCGACCTTGACCGTATCGAAGGCGGCAAGCTGGAGCGAGAGTACTATCAGGCTCAAGAGGGTTTTTGTGAGTGTGTTCATTTGCATTCCTTTGGTTTGGATTTGTAGTATTCAAGAGTAGGGACTTCAGTCCCGTTTTATGCAGGGGGGAAACCCTGCCTCCACTCTAAACTAATCTTTGTCATGCGACACCAATGCCTCGAAGCGTTCCGTGATCGCTTCAGCCGCCACCAAGCCCTCGAAGAGGATCACCCCATCGAGGAGAAAGGTGGGATCGACCCCGACCCCCTGCTCCACCGCCTTGAGCGTATCGTGCTCGTAGCGGAACTGCACCCGGATCGGTAGGTGCTTGATCGCACAGCTGAGGCGTTTGGAAAACTTGGCCGTGCTCACCCGGTCTCCGTAGAGGACACCGTGATGGAGAGGGTACTCCGGATGGGTGGCATTGAGGATCTCCCCCTCCTCCATGGTGTGGCAGGCGTCACCCTCGATGATCCCACTCACGCGTCATCCCCACCGAGAGCAAAATAGAGCTCCTTGGCCGCATCCCCGCGCAGGGCATCCATCGTCCGCAGCAGTCCATCCACGAGGTAGCGGGCATTGTACCCTTTGAGCGTGAGAAACATCCGGGCGATGTTCGCCCGGTCGTTGTGGGGGCAGGCGGTGATAATCAGCTTATCCTTGGGCAACTCATCGAGACGGTGGGGGAGTTCGCTCAGCGGGATATTGTGTGTGAACCCCAGGTGCCACGCGGCGTACTCTTCCCGAAACCGGATGTCGATCACCACCGCTTGATCTTGAGTGACCAGATCGATCATTTTTTGCGTCGAGATCTTCATCTCCTTGCGGGAAGTGTAGGTGAAGTGTTCGAGATAGTGGTCAAATGTCATTGGGATACCTTTATGTCTATTTACTGCAACATTGCGATGCCGGTGACGGCGCATCGACTGACATGGATGTGTCACGTAGCAACGCTTGCACCTCACTCGGCTTCAGCACCCGACCACTGCTGCGCACCACTTCATTGATGACCAGCGCGGGAGTACGGACGACTTTGTACGCCATTATATCCTGAACGTCTTCAACCTTTTCAATCGTGAAGACACCTGGCAGTGATTCCACCGCTTCCCATACCGCTTGCTCCAGTGCGATACAGTTTTTGCAGCCTGTTCCGAGGATTTTGATGGTGGTTTCCCCCGAGGGTGAAGGGGACGGAGCCGTCGCTGTCGCCAGATACTCTTCGGGGATTTCTGTCGAGCAACATGACGATGCCGCTTCATCCCCTGATACGTTTCCAGAGTTGCATTGACCCTCTTCGCACCCCGTTTTCATCGGGCACCAATTGACGATGCCACTGATCAAAGGAAGGATCCCCAGAAGATACCAGTAGTTGTGGCTATACAGCCCATATCCGATCAAAGCCAATCCCAGAACAATTTTTATCGTACGTTTCATTCTCTATCCTTTTTATTTATAAATAGGGAGAAAAAGGTGTGCTTTTCCCACAAACTCAATCTCACGAACATGACCGGCCGCGTGGATTTTCGGCATCAGTACATGGGCATGCAAATTGGATCCCTTGACCATAAACGTCTTTTTGCGGGTAGTCGTATCGTAGATACCGACAACGGTTACCGGTTGATCGTGCGCCGTTGTGACCAGATGTTTCGGCAACGTATCCATGCTCCATGTGATTTTTTTGGCAATACCTGTTACTTTAAATGGCCACCGAGCCTTGCCGTGACACTCCATATCATCAGCCATATCGTCAAAGATAAAAGCCAGATCTTCCAACGAACCGATCCCCTCGACATCTTGCCCTTTACTCCAGCCCTCTGGTGTAGCAACTTGCAGCATCGTTGCTCCCTCCTCAGGTGCAGGTTTGGTACGCAGAACAATGTGATCATTGGCATCTGGATGTGCGAGATAAACCGTACCATCGACGATGGTGGTTTCATTCTCCCGATGTTGACTGGAGCCGTATCCAATCGATGTCGCATGGATACCGGCTTTGGCAAAAGCCACAGTGGCCGAAAAATCGCTCTGTGCCATTTTTGTCCCATCGGCAAAGGAGTGGACAGGATTGAGGCATGCTAACGGTGAAGCCGATAGCGTCCCAGCGGCCAGTGCAAGAGGTAATACTATGTTGCGTAGAGTCATGGTTTTCCTTTTATATATTGTGTGTATGGTGATCATCCCAACACGGCATTGAACACCCAGCCGGTGAGCATGATCCCCATGGCGACGATCCCGAAAAAGATCGTAATGAGCTTGATCGAGAGGATCTTCTTGAGAATCATTGCCTCAGGCAAGCTCAGAGCCGTGATCGCCATCATGAAGCTCAACGCTGAGCCCATGAGCATCCCTTTGTCGGTCAAGACTTCGATCAGGGGCATGACTCCGGCAGCATTGGAATACATCGGGACACCGAGGATCGTCGCCAGCGGTACGGCGTACCACGCATCCCCCCCAGCATAATGGGCGATCATCTCCGAGGGGACGTACCCATGGATAAATGCCCCGATCCCGACACCGGCGAGGACATAGATCCCTACCTTCTTGACCAGGTCGGCCGTGTAGTCCCAGGCTTCCCTGAGACGCTCTCGAGCCGGGATGCGCTCCGCCTCGAAATGGGCAGGAGTCACCTCGGGCGGCTTGATGAGGATCTCATCCTCCAGCCCCATTTTGCCGATGACGATCCCAGCGACGATCGCCACGAGAAGCCCCATCCCGATGTAGAGTGCCATGATCTTCCAGCCAAAGAGGGTAAAAAGCATCGCGATGGCGATTTCATTGTTCATGGGAGCCGAGATGAGATAGCTAAACGTCACCCCCAGCGGGATACGTGCTTGGATAAATCCCAGAAAGAGCGGGATCGCCGAACAACTGCAAAACGGGGTAATGATCCCAAACACCGCTGCGGCGACGTGCCCGGTGACTGGGTGCTTCCCCTCCAGCCAATCGCGGATCTTCTCGGTGGGAAAATAACTGCGCATAAAAGTAATGAGGAAGATAATCACCGTCAAGAGTAGAAGGATCTTGACGGTATCAAAGAGGAAAAAATCCAACGCCGAACCGGCCGCCGTGTCGGGGCTCAGTCCCAGCGTCCCATACGTGAAGTGATCGACGATCTTCTGCCACCAATCAAACATCACACACCTCGTTTCGAGGAACCATTGTACCTCTGCTTTTCCATATCATCTGTAGCTCCTTATGTGGATTTACAGAAGTATATCAGAAAAAATTTAATATATCAAGATATATTGATATATCGCTATTCCCACTCTAATTGGTCGTAGTAGTGGTTGATGTTGCTGTGGTTGAGCTGGTCATAAAAGTTGATCCCCTTGAAGGCACCATCTCTCATGTGCTTTTTGACATCTTCGCGTTCGAGATCGTTGTCATAAGCGGCTTTGACATCGTGTTTGAGGATTTTGAGGTATTCGAGTGACTTTTTGTAGCTGTCGGCATCGTACTCGGCACCGTGTCCACCGAGGATGTATTTGGCTTTGAGTTTGGCGAGTTTCTTAAGGGCGGCGATCCAGCCATCGGCGCTGGAGTGTTTGGTGTAGTTGAGCATCCGGCCGTTGAAGACCATGTTGCCGACAAACAGAAAGCTGTCATCCGGGCTGTAGACGGCGATATCGCTCCGCTCCTCAGAGACGGGGCTGGGCTTGAGGATCGTGAGGGTTTTTTTCGATCCCTTGATCGTGTAGCCATCCTCCACCAACGTATCGGCCGGGATGACTTTCGTCCCTTTGAGTACTTCGGGAGCGAGGATGTGTTTCATCCGCTCAAACTTGCCGGGATTTTTCTTGATGTCATCATTGATCGTTTTGTGGCCGATGATCCGAGCTCCGAGTTCTTTGAAATACGATGCCCCCTGGATGCGGTCATCGTGGTAGTTCGTCAGAATCACATCGGTGACCTTCTTGCCGGGGTATTCTTTTTGCATCAGAGCATGAAACTCCCGGGCAAACTGATAGGTCGGGCCGGCATCGATCACGACAAGGCGATCCCCCATGTTGACATAGCACATATTTGAGACGAAGCCTTTGTTGGCTTTGGTCGGCGGGTTAAAATCCCCGATGACACACGTAATGTCGGGGGTGATGTGGATCGGCTTGAGGGTGTAGATCCCGCCAAAGAGTGATGCGGCGGTGAGGAGGGTCGTGAGAAGAACTTTTTTCATGGTATTCCTTTGCTGGTAATGGTGATAATATATCATTAGTTTTTATTATTTTTACTTAAATCAAGATATTTTGATGTGTTTGAAAAAGAGAAGTTTCTTGGAGGAGGGACTTCAGTCCCGTATCACTACCGTAGTATAGTATTTTGTTTGACGGGGCTGAAGCCCCTGCCCCTATTCCTCTCGGATATTACCCCACTCACCAAACACCCAAATGTTTGATGCGGCAATTTCGTTCATAATCAAGGCAGATTTTCGTAGGACTCGCCGTAGCGAATTCAAGAAAATCTAACGCCGAGTATGGGCGAAAGTGCTGCACCCTTCGGGGAGA
>WFMQ01000153.1 GCA_015488995.1 Nitratifractor sp.
GGGATGGAGGATTCCCTCGCGCTGTGTCTTGAGCCGTGCTTTGAATTTCCGCGTGCGTTCACGCTGTTTCTGTGCTTGGATGGCGCGAAGCTCTTTCGCTTTTTGGAGGCGTTTTTTCTGCTCGATCACGGAGAGGTTGGGCTGGAGATAGTGTTGATCGACGAGGATATCGACCATCTTTTTGAAGGTAGGGACGGCTGACTTGGAGGCAAAGTATCTTTGGGGGCGTGAGGGTTTGATGACGAGGACACCGAGTGTGTAGCGGTGCCCCTTGTCGTCATCGACGAAGCCATAAAAACTGCTGTGATAGGCTTCGGAATAGCCGGTGCGCCCCTTGGAGATGTGGGCGGTACCGGTTTTGCCACCGACCTCAAGTCCAGGGTATTGAGCCTGTGTGCCGGTGCCACGCTGAACCACCTCTTTGAGGATCTCGTGGATCTGATGGGCGGTTTGGGCACTGATCGCTCGCGATTCGCTGGCTGTGTTCTCGGGATACACACGGGTTCCGTTGGCCTCTTCGAGGTACTGCACGATCCGAGGTGTGACGGTGATACCGTCGTTATCAAAGGCACTGTAGGCTTTGAGCAGTTGGACAAAGGTGGCGGTCATCCCGTAGCCGTAGGCTTGATTGGCACTGTGGACTTTGCGCTGGAGGAGCTTGGCCGATTTGATTTGACCGCGCAACTCGCGTGAGAGGTCGATGCCGCTGGGTTGGCTGAGACCAAACGCGAGAAAACCATCATGGAACGCTTGGCCGGTCAATCGCCACGCGATTTGTGAGATCCCCACATTGGACGAGTGGACGATGATGTCCGTAGCGGTCAGGGAGCTAAACGCCTCATCGTCGCTGATGGTAAATTTGTTGCTGATCTTGAGCTTACCCCCGAGGACGTTGAACCAACTCCGAGGGGTCACCTTGTGGAGGTCCAGGGCGATAGCGAGGGTGAGAGGCTTGATGACCGAACCCGGCTCGTAGGGGTATTCGGTAAATTTTGGGTTGAGGTTTTCAATATCATTTTTGTGGATGTGTGCGGGGTCAAACCGACGACTGCTTGCCAACGCAAGCAGAGCCCCTGTCCGACTCTCCATGATGGCGCCTATCACCTCGTGTGCCTCTGTCTCCTTGGCCATATGATCGAGCACACTTTCGACACGGCGTTGGAGGGCAAGGGGAATATTGAGGTGGATGTTCATCCCATCTATCCGTTGTTGGCGCGTACTCTGTCCGTTGCGAAGGATAAAACCAGCCACATCTCGCTCTCCGCTGATCCGCCCATCTTGGCGCGCCGAGAGGAACGACTCGTAGTGCTGTTCGAGCCCTTTGGTTCCCTGAACGTCACGATACTTCCCCTTCTCATGTGTCTGGACATAGCCCAAGGCTGGCTCACACACATCGTGTAGAGGGAAGATGCGCTGCTCACCGCTCTCGATGATGTCGAGTCCGTAGACCACCTTGACCCCGTGGCGGTTGACAATCGGACGGAAGACATGCATGCGCCGAAGCGTATGCGCCAAGACCCGTAGGTGGATCGCCGATCCGGCATCGAGGGCGTGTCCGATGGTCACGTATCCACGCTTGGGCTCTCCCTCTTTGTCGAAAAAAGCCGCCTCGATTTTGGCTTCGGGGATGTGGCTGTAGATACTAAAAAGGTGGACGAAGAGTTGTTGTTTTTCCGGATCAATCCCCGGCGCGTAGACGACGGCTTTGTACTGTTTGCGGGGGAGACTGAGGGTGTAGCCATCGGCGGAGATGATCGTGCCACGGACGGCACGATCTTGACGGGTCGCATGCTGATACGGGAGATAGCGATCCGAATGGATGGTGCGCCAGACCGAACCGAGAAACAGGAGGACCAGCACAGACAACACACTGTACAAAATCAACAGTTTCGTGCTGCGATTTTGAAAGGTTACATGCCCCTCCTTCATGACCTCTCCCTTTTTTTGATCGTTTCTTCGATATTTTAGTAGATTTTATCTTCGGTTTGACTATAATTGTACCAAATTAATACTAATGAATAGAAAAATGGAGGAGCGATGACGGATAAAATACTTTTCGGTTCGGTTTTGACACTGTTTACCCTCTCATTGGTGTTGAACTACAGCCTCTCGGAGTACACCGTACGTTACTACCATTATTCCGATTACCATTTTTTTGTGCGACAACTCGCTGCCGTGCTTCTCGGGACGGGGGTGATGTTTTGGCTGGGGCATCGGGATCCGGATCGGTGGTTTGTCCCGCTGGGCTTTGGTCTCTTCTTGCTTGCATTGGCCGCACTGGTGGCGATGCCCTACCTCCCCGATACGCTGGTCAAAAGCGTGATGGGAGCCAAGCGATGGATCCGCCTCGGTCCGGTTTCTCTCGCACCGGTTGAGTTTTACAAGGTGGGCTTCGTCTTTTTCCTCGGGTGGAGCTTTTCGCGCAAAATGCCGCGTCATGCTCCCCTGACACTGTGGGAAGAGGCGCAGGTGATTTTCCCGTATCTCGTCGTATTTGGGGTGACCGTGGTGCTGGTAGCGTTCCTCCAAAACGACTTGGGGCAGGTGGCGGTCATGGGGGCGACGATGCTGATCTTGTTTATGTTTGCCGGACGCAGCGTCAAACTCTTTGTCGCCATGCTGGCTACAGGGACACTCGCTCTGATTGTGCTGATACGCTTTGCCCCCTACCGTGCCGCCCGGTTCAAGAGCTGGTGGTCGACCGTCCAGGATTTTTTCCTTCAGTTTTTTCCAGACACGCTGGCAACACATCTCCGGGTGCAGGCGACACAAGAGCCGTACCAAATCGCCAATTCCCTCAATGCGATCAAACACAGCGATGTGTGGGGACAGGGGTTGGGAGCGGGTCAATTCAAGCTGGGATTTCTCAGTGAAGTCCATACCGATTTTGTCCTCTCGGGGTTGACGGAGGAGTTGGGCTTTGGGGGGCTGGTGTTTGTGGCACTGCTGGTGCTCGTGATTGTGTTTCGGATTTTCAAAATCGCAGCATCGGTGGACAATCCCGCCTACTACATCTTCAGTACCGGTGTGGGGCTGCTGATTATGCTGGCGTTTATCGTCAACAGCTACGGCATCTCGGGCATGACCCCCATCAAAGGGATCGCCGTACCGTTTCTCAGCTACGGCGGTTCGCAGATCGTCGCCGTGTCGATTGCGGTGGGGATGGTGCTGATGATCGCACGAAAGAGGGTACGATGAGCATTGTCATGACGGGCGGCGGTACGGGGGGGCATCTGGCGATCATCCGTGCCGTCAAAGAGCAGTTGCGTGCGGTGTCACGCTCTCCACGCATATATGTGGGTTCAACCCACGGTCAGGATCGGCAGTGGTTTGAAGGGGACGGCGATTTTGACGCGACCTATTTTCTCGAGACACGCGGGGTGGTCAATCAAGGGATCGTCGGCAAAGTCGCCTCGATCGGGATGCTGATCCGGGCGACGTGGCAGACGGTGCGCCTCTTGCGGAAACATCGGGCGCAGGTGGTCTTTTCGGTCGGCGGCTACTCGGCGGCGGCTACGGCGTTTGCGTCTCGCCTGCTCCGGATACCGCTGGTGATCCACGAACAAAATGCCGTCGAAGGGAGTCTCAATCGACTCCTCAAACCGTTTGCGCACACGTTCATCAGCTCCTACGATCCAGCCAGCCCGATCCGTGACTACCCCGTCAAGGAGATTTTTTTTGAGACGGCGCGGGTACGGGGGCGGGTCAAGACGCTGCTGGTGATGGGGGGATCGCAGGGAGCCGTCGCCCTCAACGACTGGGTGCTGCACATGGCTCCCTCCTTGCACGCACGGGGGATACGCATCCTCCATCAGGCCGGAGAGCGCAACCTCACGACGGTCAAAGCAGCGTATGAAGCACTCGGGATCGACGCAGAAGTGTTTGGCTTCAGTGACCGTATCCCGGAGCTGATGGTACAAGCCGACCTGGCGATCGCCCGTGCCGGTGCCTCGACCCTGTGGGAGCTGGTCGCCAACGGCTTACCCGCTCTTTTCGTCCCGTTTCCATATGCCGCCGGGGATCATCAATACCACAATGCCCAGTTTTTGGCGGAGCAGGGGATGGGGTGGGTGATGCGTCAGGAGACCCTCGAGGATGAGACACTCTTGGCACTTCTCGATCAGGATCTCTCCCCAATCAGCCAA
>WFMQ01000154.1 GCA_015488995.1 Nitratifractor sp.
CCTATCATGCCGCCATCGGTCTCTTGAGCAAGCTCACCGATGCCGATTTTGGCGAACTCAGCTCCACCGCACTGCGTCTTGAAGATGAGGCGGCCGTGGAGCACCTCTTCTCGGTCGTTTCGTCTCTCGATTCGTTGGTCGTGGGCGAAGCGCAGATCACCGGGCAGGTCAAAGAAGCCTTTCGCCTCTCGCATGCCAACGGCACTGCCGGAAAAGAGCTCAACCGCGTACTGAGCTACGCCGTCAAATGTGCCGCCGAAGTGCGCAACGTCACCAATATTTCCCAAAACCCCATCTCCATCGCTTCCGTGGCTGTCGCCCAGGCGATTGAGTCGATGGGGGGGTCGATCACGGGGATGACTGGGATGGTCGTAGGTGCTGGAGAGATGGGGCGACTGGCCGCCAAGCACCTCCTCCGTGCCGGTGCCGATGTCCTGATCCTCTCACGCAATCGTGAGCATGCCGAAGCTTTGGCCGCAGAGCTGGGTGAAAATGTACGTGTGTCGGACTTTGATCGCCTGCGCATCGTCCTCAACCGCTACCGCCTCCTCTTCACCGCCACCTCGGCACCCGATCCGATCGTCACCCACGATATGATCACCAATCCTGATCTCAAGCGTCTCTGGTTTGACATGGCGATCCCTCGAGACATCGACACGATTGAAAATGTGAACATCTCCCTCTACCGTATCGACGATCTCCAAGCCATCTCCAAGAACAACCACGCCCTGCGTCAGGAACAAGCCCTCCAGGCCAGTGAAATCGTCCACCGTTATCGTGAAGAGTTTTTCCGATGGCTCCGTGCCCTCTCAGTCGAGCCCGTCATCAAGCGTCTGCGTCTGCGGATTGATGATGTGATCGATGCCGAGATTGCCCGTACGGTCAAAAAAGGTTTCATCCCTGCCGGGCATGAAGCCAACATGAAGCGGATGATCACCCAAGTGTTTGACAAATTCCTTCACGAACCGACCAAGAACCTCCGTGCCATCTCCAAAGAGAACGACGGAGCCGCCACCATCGATGCGCTCAAAGAGATGTTTGGCATCTCGACCGATGATGTCGATCCCCGTACCTACAAAAAGCTTGCCGACGAAGCGGCTCACCATCCCCACCACCCTCATCAAGGAGAGAGCTGATGCGTTTTTCCCACATGCTGATCCCCACCACCAAAGAAGTCCCCAACGACGCGACGTTGCCGAGTCATATTTATCTGATCCGAGGCGGGTTTATCCAAAACGTCGGCGGAAGCGGCCTGTACAATTTCCTCCCGCTGGGCAAGCGGGTACTGGACACCGTTCGTGCCATCGCCAAAGAGGAGCTCGATGCCGCCGGATGCCAAGAGGTCGATTTGGCGTTTGTGACTCCGGCATCACTCTGGGAAGAGAGTGGCCGTTATGAAAAATACGGCAAAGAGCTCCTGCGCCTCAAGGACCGCAAGGAGAACGCGTTTGTCCTCGGCCCTACCCACGAAGAGATGATGGTCAATCTCGTCCGACACACCGTCCGAAGCTACAAACAACTCCCCATCAATCTCTACCAGATCAAGACCAAGTTTCGCGACGAGATCCGCCCGAGATTTGGGCTCATGCGTGGGCGGGAATTTTTGATGAAGGACGGCTACAGCTTCCACAAAGATGCCGAAGACATGAAGATCAATGGCTTTGACAACATGGAGAGAGCCTACCGCCGGATTTTTGACCGTTTGGGGCTTGATTATCGGATTGTCGAAGCCGATAGCGGTGCCATTGGCGGCAGCGGCTCCAAGGAGTTTATGGTACTGGCAGAGAGCGGTGAAGACACCATCGTCGTCTGCGACCATTGCAGCTACGGTGCCAACATCGAAGCGGCCAAACGTGCCCCCAAGCCCGCACCGGTCTATGCCGACGACGAAGCCCCCGAAATGACCCGCACCGATTTTCACACACCCGGGGTGACGACCATCGATGCCTTGGCGGAGTTTTTCCACATCGATTCGCACCATCTCATCAAAGCCGTCGCCAAAAAGGCTCTCTACGATGAAGGGGTGGAAAAAATCGTCCTCTTCTTCATCCGGGGCAACGACGCACTCGAAGAGACCAAAGCGTGCAACGCGGTCGATGCCAACGAACTGATCGATATCAGCGAAGAGGCGTTGCGTGCTGCGGGGCTGACCCCTGGCTACATGGGCTTCAATGCCCTGCCCGAGGGGGTGATCTTCCGGATGGATCAGGAGCTGCGGGGCGAGAACAATCTCATCATGGGTGCCAACCGTGCCGAGTACCATACGATCGGTGTCCAAATGCCCGATGTGAGTGAGCACTATGCCGATCTCGTGGCGGTGCAGGCTGGGGATGTATGCTCCCATTGTGGCGGGACACTCCGTCACACCAAAGGGATCGAAGTGGGGCACATCTTCCAGCTCGGTACCCGCTACTCTGAGCCGATGGGCGCGACCTTCCTCGACGAAAATGGCAAAGCCAAACCCTATGAAATGGGCACCTACGGTATCGGCATCAGCCGCCTGCTTGCTGCGATCATTGAGCAGCACCATGACGATCGGGGGTGCATATGGACACCCAATACGGCTCCTTTCGCTGTCGAAATCATCATCTCCAATGTCAAAAAAGAGGCCGAACGGGAAGCCGGTGAAGCACTGTACGCACAGTTGAAAGCCGCCGGTGTCGAGGTGCTGCTTGACGACCGCCCGGAGCGGTTTGGCTCCAAGATGAGTGATTATGAGCTCATCGGGATCCCACTGGCGGTGGTCATTGGCAAGAAGCTGGCTGAGGGGCAAGCAGAGATCATCGTCCGTGAGGGGCTTGACCGTGTCGATCATCCTGTCGATACCCTCTTTGACGCGGTCATGAAGCGACTCTAAGATGGGGATCGTCGTACTGGGACTCTTGTTGGGTGAGCTCCTTGTCTCGCTCAAAGTGGGGATGGTGATCGGGTACGGGTGGAGCGTGGTGTGGATCGTGGGAAGCGGTGCATTGGGATGGCTCCTGATCAAGCTCTCCCCCTACGCCCTGATGCACGCCTTCAACACCATGAATCTCGACAATTTGTCCACCATGCGCAACGCCCAAAATGCTGCTTTGGCATATTTGTTTGCCGCAGTATTACTCATCATCCCCGGTGTCCTCACCGATGCGATTGGCGTGCTGATGCTTCTGTATGCTCTCTATTTACGTTTGTTCGCTACAATGCAAACGACCAACCAAAATCCCTACAATCAAGGAGACAATGATGTCATTGATGTCGAAATTATCGATGAGTCTGATCGCCGCGAGCCTCGCGCTTAATGCCGGTGGATTTGATCTCAACGCGTTTATCAAAAAAAGTGTGGTCACCAACCGTCAGGTGAAGGTGAACCGAATCAATGTGATTACCAAAAAGCCAGTACCCGGATCGCCCGATTGGACGATTTATATGGTCGTCATGGATTTGACCTACCATAAAAAGGATATCAAGGCCCCCGAGACGATCTTTGTCAATGAAAAAGCGGGTCTGGCTACGATGGATATGTTTGAGCTCCGCAGCGGCAAGAGTCTCCGTCGGAGCATCAAGCCGGATCTCCCCAACACGTACTACGACGATGCACACCTCCTCTACGGGGACAAAAATGCCCCCCATAAGCTTGTCATCTTCTCCGATCCCGATTGCCCTTTCTGTCGGCACGATGTCCCCAAGATCATCGCAGATGTCAAGAAAAATCCCACAAAACTGGCTCTCTATTACTACCACATGCCTCTCGTCAAACTTCACCCCGTCTCTGGGGTGCTCACTCGGATCATGGAAGTACTTCAAAGGCAGGGCAAAAACGATGATGCGATGAAGATGTACACACTCAAGATCAACGCGCGTGAAAACAAGGCGCCCAAGGTTCTCGCCGCAGTGAAAAAACAGTTCGGCATCGATATTCCTCAGTCCGCTATCGATGACAAAGCCATCAAAGATGCGGTACAATCCGACATCGATCGCGGCACCCACATGATGGTCAATGGCACCCCCACAATCTACTATGACGGCCAATACGACAACAGCCGCATCCAATACAAAGCCGCCCTCATCGGCAAGCAATAAGGATCTCTGTGCAATCGACCCTCACCATCGCCACCCGAGAGAGTGCTCTTGCACTCTGGCAAGCGTACCATATCCAAGCACGGATCGGGGAGCTTTTTCCCGAGATCAAGGTCGTGATCAACAAGATGACTTCCAAAGGGGATCAGATTCTCGACCGTCCGTTGGCTCTGATCGGCGGCAAAGGGCACTTCACCAAAGAGCTCGAAGATGCGATGCTCTCTGGCCAAGCCGACATGGCGGTGCATTCCCTCAAGGACGTTCCTACCTACATCCCCGACGGGCTGGAGCTCGCTGCCATTACCCAGCGTCAAGATCAGAGTGATGTGTTCTTGTCGCACAAGTACGCCTCACTGGATGACCTCCCCGAAGGAGCCATCGTAGGAACTACCAGCCTGAGACGGCGCATGCAAGTGTCCCAAAAGCGTGGAGATTTGGTACTCCGTGATCTACGTGGCAATGTCAACACACGTTTACGCAAGCTCTCTGAAGGGCAATACGATGCGATCATTCTCGCCTACATTGGTCTCCACCGTCTTGACCTGCTTCGGGACATGCCTCATGTGCAGAAGCTGGACTTCATGCTTCCTCCGATGGGACAGGCGGCTCTGGGGATCGAGATCGTCGCCGACAATCCGCTGGCACGTCAAGTGGCTGGAGCCCTCAACGACCCCGACACCTATCTCTGTACCCAAATCGAACGCGATTTCGTCGCCGCCATTGGAGCCGGGTGCTCCGCCCCTGTCGCGGTCAACGCGGTACTGGAGGGGGAGGAAGTCGTCGTCCGCACGATGCTCGGCTTTCCGGATGGTAGTCGCATCATGGAGGAGACCCTCCGCGCTCCGATCGACGCTTCAGAAGGCTTGGGAAAAATAGTGGCCAAAACAATGATCGACCGTGGGGCAATGGATCTACTCAAAGAGGCGGAAAAAACAGCATTCAAAGATGAGATGCCAGAGCGATTGTAGCTGATACTTTTTCTATTACCCCACTCACTAAACACACAAACGTTTGGGTGTTTAGTGAGTGGGGTAA
>WFMQ01000155.1 GCA_015488995.1 Nitratifractor sp.
GTCGTAGAGCTTCTTGAGGAAGCGAAATGCCCCTTCGACCCCACTTTCGTTCCACTCCAGCTCTTTCTGGGGCGGTGCGGCAAAGAGGGTGAAGAGGCGTGCGGTATCGGCGCCGTACTTTTGCACCAGCGCATCAGGATCAACGGTGTTGCCTTTGGATTTGGACATCTTGGCTCCATCCATCAGCACCATCCCCTGCGTCAACAACCGCTCAAACGGTTCATCGGTATCGTGATAGCCCAGATCGCGCAGCACTTTGGTGAAGAAGCGGGCGTAGAGGAGGTGGAGGATCGCATGCTCGATCCCGCCGATGTACTGATCGACGTTCATCCAGTAGGCGGCATCCTCCCGATCGATCCCCTCACTCTCCCACTTGGTCGGATCGAGGGTGTAGCGGAGCTGATACCAGCTGCTCTGGACAAACGTATCCATCGTATCGGTCTCCCGGGTCGCTTCACCGCCGCAGCTCGGGCAGGTGCAGTGCTTCCAGGTCGGATGGCTCTCGAGGGGATTCCCCTCACCCGTGATCGCCACATCCTCCGGGAGGGCGACGGGGAGATTCTCGATCTTCTCGGGTACCAGTCCGCAGCGCGGGCAGTGGACAAACGGCAACGGTGCCCCCCAATAACGCTGACGGCTCACGCCCCAATTGCGCAGTTTGTAGTTGGTCGTCCCCTTGCCCAATCCTTCCGCCTCAAAGTGAGCGATGATCGCACCACGCGCCTCGGCACTCTTCTGCCCGGTAAATGCTCCCGAATCGACCAGCACACCGTCGGTCGTGAAGGGCAACTCCTCACCCCCCTCAATCACCCGCACGATCGGCAAATCGTACTGCGTGGCAAACTCAAAATCGCGCTCATCATGCGCCGGCACCGCCATCACCGCCCCGCCGCCATAGCTGGCGAGGACGAAGTTGGCCGTCCAGACCGGCACCGCTTCTCCGGTGAGCGGATGGAGGACGGTGATGCCCAGCGGGTATCCCTCTTTGTCCGCCTGGGCACGGTCGCGCTCACTCATGTTGGCCATCGCCGTGATCTTCTCGGCCGTCTCCGCCGGAAGCAGATCGTGTTCGATCAGATACGTGACGATGGGGTGCTCCGGAGCCAGTGCGCTGTAGGTCACCCCATAGATCGTATCGGGACGGGTGGTGAAGACTTCATAGCGGTCAAAATGTCCACCAAGCAGTGCATGACTCTCAGACGAGAGGACAAAATCAAACGCCAATCCCCGCGATTTGCCGATCCAGTTGCGCTGCATCGTGAGCACCTGCGAAGGCCATTTTCCTTCGAGGGGGTCGAGGTCGTCGAGGAGCTCATCGGCGTAGCGGACGATGTCGAGATAGTAGCCGGGCATCTCTTTTTGCTCCACTTCATTATCGCAGCGCCAGCAGCACCCCTCTTCGACTTGCTCATTGGCCAGTACCGTGTGGCAGCTCTCGCACCAGTTGACGGTGGTCGATTCGCGGTAGAGCAACCCTTTTTCATGCATCTCGATGATAAATTGCTGCTCCCAACGTGTGTAGAGCTCGTCGCTGGTAGCAAACTCACGGGTACGGGAAAACGAGAGCCCCAGAGTCGCCAACTCTTTGCGCATATAGTCGATGTTTTCGTACGTCCATGTGCGCGGGTGGAGCTTGTGTTTGATCGCCGCATTTTCCGCCGGCATCCCGAAACTGTCCCAGCCGATGGGGTGGAGGACATTGTATCCTTGCTTGCGGTAGTACCGTGCCAGCGCATCGCCGATGGCATAGTTGCGCACATGCCCCATGTGAATCCGACCACTCGGATAGGGGAACATGCTGAGGATGTATTTCTTGGGGAGGGTGTGGTCATCGGAGGGCTCAAACGCCGCTTCGTCGTCCCAGATGGTTTGCCATTTGGTTTCAATGGCGGAGGGGGAGTAATTCATGGTCATCTCTCTTGCGTAGTAAAGTGGAAGCGATTATATCGAAGTATTGGTTAGGAGAGTAGAACCCAAATCCGTAAATAGAAAATCTGCAGTAGCTGTGATGCTCGTGTTCATGGGGTGTGTGCACAATCTAAGTCGCACCCGTAGGTTCGGCGATGATTTTACGCAAAGTCCATGGATACGATGATTGCGGCTCATGCTTTTTTCTATGTACGGATTTGGGGTAGAATAAAGTTAAGTAAAATTTGACTACAATGTTCCTCCATTTATGTATCGAGAGAAGGAGTCGATGTGTCGTTAGCCCTTGCTCGAAAATACCGCCCTTCTACCTTCGACGATCTGGTCGGGCAGGATGCGGTCTCCCAGACCCTTTCGCTCGCGCTGGATGGTGAGCGTCTCTCGCACGCCTATCTCTTCTCGGGACTGCGCGGGAGTGGCAAGACCTCCACCGCACGTATCTTCGCCAAAGCTTTGTTGTGCGAGCACGGCCCCACCTCCAAGCCCTGCAACACCTGCGACCACTGTGTCATGGCCAACGAATCACGCCACATGGACATCATCGAGATGGATGCCGCCTCCAACCGAGGGATCGACGACATCAAAGAGCTCATCGAGCACACCAAGTACAAGCCCAGCACCGGCCGCTTCAAAATCTTCATCATCGATGAAGTCCACATGCTCACCACCCAGGCATTTAATGCCTTGCTCAAGACCCTCGAAGAGCCCCCCGATTTCGTCAAATTTATCCTCGCGACGACCGATCCGCTCAAACTCCCAGCGACGATCCTCAGCCGCACACAGCACTTCCGCTTCAAGAAGATTCCCCAGAAGCTGGTGCTCAACCACCTCCAACACATCCTCAACCTCGAAGAGGTCGCGTACGACAACGAAGCCCTCGAAATCATCGCCCGCAGCGGAGCCGGGAGCCTGCGGGATTCGCTCACGCTCCTCGATCAAGCGATTGTCTACTCCAAGAGTCACGTGGACGTTGCCACCGTCACCAACATGCTTGGGATCATCGAGCCCTCACTCCTCGATGCCCTCCTCGCCGACATTCAAAACAAAGATGACGTTGCCATCTTATCGTTTATCCGCCATGCAGCCGACTACGAATCGGAAATGATCATCGATGAGCTTGTCCTCCATCTCAAAGCGATGCTTCTCGGGCGTGATCCCCGCTTTTCTCCGATGATTATCGATCGATTTTTTCGCATCTTGTCCGATGCCAAAGCGATGCTCAGCATCGGAAGCGATGGAGAATTCGTCCTCTCCCTGACCCTCTTCAAGATGGTCGAAGCCCTTCAAATCCGTGACATCGATGCCATGATCCACGCCCTCCAAAAAGAGCTCTCCGGAGTCAAAGTGCCGAAGCAAGAGGCTCCCAAACCCGCTCAAGAGTCTCTCGCGACACCTCCCACCAAGCCCCCCGAAGAGAAAAAGATCGAAGCAGCCGCCAACCCTGTCGAAACACTTCCCCCGCCAGAGCCCGTAGCCGAACCAGTGCCCCCCTCCACCGAACCGGATCAGACATCACAGCTCCAATTCAAATCTCTAATGGAAAAGATTTACGACCGGGATTACGATCTGGGGAGCTGCTTCGAGCGCAACATCACCTTCGACCACTATCGCGATCAGACACTCACCTGGACATCCACCGCCGAGGGGGAGGACAAAAAAACCCTCATCCATGGCTGGAGCATCATCAAAATGTTTGTCCAAGAGGTCTTTGGGTTTGAGAC
>WFMQ01000156.1 GCA_015488995.1 Nitratifractor sp.
GACAATTCAAGACACTACAGGGGGCAGAAGACTATGCCAGTCTAAGATCCATTGTGGATACTTCACGGAAAAGAGGGGTGAATGAATTTGATGCTTTGGTGGGGATTATTGGGGGGAGGAATGTGTTTTGAGAAGGGGTGAGTAGTTACGAGATTTGAATGAAAGATATTTTGAGATAATAAAACATATTGTCAACACTAAAAAATGGAGTCTCAATACCTATATCATGAATGATTTACTGTCACTTATGGAAGCACTCAAAAACGATAGAGATTCACTCTCTCAAATCAATTCAAAATATTCCAGAGAAGAAGTAGTGACCATTTACCAATCTAAAGATTTAGGAAAACTCTGATTCCCGTATCAAATGGGAATCGAGGAACTCTTCTGTCTTGACTAATATCTGCGCCACACCGTCACTTCCGAGAGGGTGTGCTGGAACTTTCGGGCGGTCTCCCGGATCACAAACGGCACATCCCGTCGGTCGATCAGCTCAAAATGGGCACCGAGGATCGCGTCGAGGGTGTCGAAGGTGAAGCGGGGGTTTCCCTCCGCATCGTAGTCACCGCCCAGCCAGTGCTCAGGGCGGGTGCTCTCCTCCTGCCAAGTGTACGGGGAGGCGATGATGAGGGTACCGTCGGGGTTGAGACGCGTCTCGATCCCCTCGAGGAAGAGGCGCGGTTCGTAGAGGCGGTCGATGAGGTTGTTGGCGATGATGAGGTCATATCCAGTGAAGTGGGACTTGAGGTTGCACGCGTCCCCCTGCCAGAAGGTGACACGATCCCGGGTCGGTGCAAACGCAAAATCGTCGATCGTCACCTCCACCTCCTCGGTGATCGCCCCTTCGATCGTCCGTTTGAATCGGATCAAACCCTCCCGCTGAAGTTGAGCCGCCACCTGCACAAAACGGGCGGAGAAATCAATCCCCGTCACCGTATCAAACGCCTGTGTCAGCTCAAACGCACACCGCCCGACAGCACAGCCAATGTCCAGTGCCTGCCCCTGCGTCCCCTCAGCGGTGTAGTGGATCGCCAGACGTGCGAGCTTCTGCGCGAAATTCTCCACCCCGAAGTAACGCTCCCCGTAGTGGAAGTCGCTGTATTGGTTGACCGAGGTATCCTCTTCGTAGATATTCCCGGAAGTCACAACGTCGTCGATGGGCTGCTCGGTACGGATATACCGGAAACCGGCGTGCTGATAAAAGTGACGGCGAAACGCATAGCGGGAGTGCGCCATGATCTCATTGCCAGTGCTGGCAAAGGAGCCCCCTTTGATAAGGGCATGCTTGCCGTCGAAGGTGGGGGTGGAGAAGTCGTCGTAGATCGGATGGGGTGCAAACCCAGGATAGCCATCGATCGGGGTGCGGGTCCACTGCCACACGTTGCCCACCACGTCGTAGAGATCCCCGAAGGCGAAGCGATCGACCGGACAGGGGGACGCACCATGTGCCCAAGCGATGTTGGCTCTCTCCGGGTCAAACTCAGGCACATCCGGGATGGCGGCACGCTCCCGCAGATGCATCCACTCGGCTTCACTCATGAGACCGTAATGCACCCCCTCCCTCTCCGATTTCCAGCGGCAGAACGCCATCGCTTCGAGGGCATTGACCTCCACCGGCCACGCCTCGGGCAGCGGGATCTCCCGATCGAGTACCCGGAGCCGATACCCCCCTTGGCCATCGGGCACCCAAAACGGCGGATGCTGTGCCCCACACTCCTCGAGGAAGGCTCGCCCCTCCTCGTCCCAGAACTCCAATCGCCCATACCCGCCATCCTGCACAAACGGGAGATACTCCGCATGGCTCACGAGGTAGCGGCTCACCGCAAACGGCTCCGTCTCTACCGTCAAGCTGCCGTATTCGTTGTCCCAGCCGTAGAGGGGGTGATCGGCTCCCTTGCCCAGCGTCACGGTGGCCGCTTCAATGGGGATCAGGGTGTTGACCGGTGCTTCGGGTGTCTCGCTCCAGGGCTCCAAGCCCGCTACCGGCTGGATCGATTCGATCGGCATCTGACGGTGCAGCACCGAGGAGGTCTCGATGTGGATCCGCTCATGCTCGATCCCCATGAGGATCACCCACCACGGGCTCTCCGGCGTGATCGGCAGGGTCAGCGGGAGAGTGTCGATCAGCCCCAGGACGCGCCTTTTGACCTCCGCACGGTAGGCACGCACGTCGGCTACCAGCGGCCAGTCGTAGCGGCTCCCCTCCATGTCATCCCATGCCATCTCGTCCACCCCAATGGCAAACATCGATTCGTAGTCGGGGTTGATCCGTTCGGAGATCACCTGAGCGAGGAGAAGTTTGTTGATAAAAAACGTCGCGGTGTGTCCGAAATAGAAGATCATCGGATGGCGGGTCGGTTCGGACTTTTGATAGAAGACGTCGTCGTCTTTGAGCATCCCGAACAGACGCTCAAACTGCCCGTAGCTGTCGAGAAAATACGCCCGTATCTCCTGACGCTTCGCTTCGGGATCGGCACCCCTCAAGGTGGGAATATTGGTAACCATGCTGCCTCCTTATCGTTCATATCCTATAAAATTATACCACAATATTGTGTATCCTGATCAAAAAATGTTATACTAAGATATTATTTCAAATAAAGGATCGAACACCATGACCCAGCTCCTCCTCCTCGAAGATGATCCGATCCTCCACGAAATCATCGCCGAATACCTCGAAGAGCACGGGTATGCCGTCGAAGGATTTTTCGACGGGGAACAGGCGCTCGAGGCGGTCATGCGGGGAGGGTACGCCATGCTGATTCTCGATGTACGAGTGCCCGAACTTGACGGCTTCGAGATGCTCGAGTACCTGCGCGACATCCACAACACCACCCCCGCGATCTTCATCACCTCCCTCTCGGGGATCAAAGACCTCCAAAAAGGGTTCCGCCTCGGTGCCAACGACTACCTCAAGAAACCCTTCGAGCTCGACGAACTGCGCATCCGGATCGAGCACCAGCTCGCCGCCGTACAACACAAAGAGGAACTCCGTTTCGGCGACTTTGTCTTCTACCCTCAGCGTCAATGCCTCTACCACGGCGACACAAAATTTCCCCTCCGACACAAAGAGTCTCAGATCCTCTATTACCTCGCACGGCAGGAAGGACGAGTGATCTCCTTCGAAGAGCTGATCGAAAACATCTGGGATGCTGAGCAGACCCCGACCTACGCCACCATCCGCACCTACATCAAAAACCTTCGCAAAATCATGGGCAATCACGCCATCGAAAACATCAAAGGATCGGGGTATCGATTTGACCTCGTATGAGAAACGATCCCTTTACCGTTTCCTCGGGCTCTACCTTGGCTCGGTTTTTGTCCTGCTGACCACGATCGGCTATCTCTTTTATCACAACAACGCCGACACCATGATCACCGCCATGAAGTACCAAATGTTCTATCAGGAACGGATGCTCGAAGCCAAGCTCCAGAAGCTCGACCCAAAAGCTCAGGCTGATTCTCTGGCGCAGCTCCAGCCCAAACGGTTCAAAGTCGGATACTTCGACACGACAGGGAAACCGCTGTTCAATACCATCGGTACGGTGCCGGATTTAAAGACAAAATTTTACGCCAATGACCACCGCTGCTACAGCACCCTCAGCCTCACCTCGCCCCAGTCGGGAGTCGGCTACATCGTCCTCATGGAGACCGAGCTCAAAACCCAGCTCCGCCAACTGCGCACTCAGATTATCGTCTACCTCATCGCTCTCTTTCTCTTCATGGCGGGGGTGGGGTATTTCCTCTCGCGCCTCTTCCTCCGCCCCATCCACGACCGGATCGCGACGCTCGACTGCTTCATCGAGGACACCACCCACGAGCTCAACACCCCCATCTCCGCCATCCTCATGACCCTCCAGAGCCTCGAAGGGATCGACCCGAAAAAGCGCGACCGCCTCCAGGCCAGCGCCCAGCGGCTGAGCACAATGTACGATACCCTCTCCTACTCTCTCACCCGGACAGGCGATGCCCCCGCACCGGAACCGCTGGCACTGATGCCGCTCCTCGAAGAGCGGATCGAGACCCTCCGTCTGCTGGCACAGAGCAAGCAAATCACCTTCACCCTCCATCTCCACCCCTGCACCGTCCGTCTCCTCCGTGAGGATGCCCGCCGCCTCATCGACAACCTCCTCTCCAACGCCATCAAATACAACCGCCCCGGCGGCACCATCACTCTCACCCTCCACCCCACCCACCTCACCATCTGTGACACCGGCATCGGCATCGACCCGGCTACGCAGCAGGACATTTTCCGCCGTTACCACCGCGCCAACAAAGAGCAGGGGGGATTCGGCATCGGCCTGAGCATCGTCACCCATATCTGCGACACCTACGGCATCGATCTTTCGGTCGATTCGACCCCTGGGGAGGGGAGTTGCTTCCATCTGAATTTCCAGGAGGGGGTCGAAACGCCAAAATTTAAATCCGAAACGCAACCCCCAGAAGAATTTTTCCCATAACCCCTTAACCCCATCTGCGCTACAATAAACCAACCCCTATTCTTTTAAAGGAATTGATAATGTTTGGACTGTTTGAAAATCGCAATGAAACCCAAGCGATGATCCTGTTTGGATCAATCGAAGAGATGCGAGAGACGCGAATCGAGATCCACAACCCCTTTACCGGCAAGGAGGTGAGCTCGTATCCGGTGTGCGATGAGAAGGATGCAAAAAAGGCACTTGAGGTCGCCCGGGATGCCGCACCTGCGGCGGCGAAATCACCTCTGCATCAGCGGATCGCGTGGTTGGAGGATGTGGCGGCCAAGCTGAAAGAGTACGAAGAGGATTTTGCCAAGCTCATCGTCGATGAGGTAGGAAAGCCACTTCAGTTTGCACGCGTCGAGGTGCAGCGGTGCGCCGAGACGATTGCCCTCACCGCCAAGGAACTCATCGCCCTTCACGGGGAGACGATCCCCACCGATGCGATGCCAAGCGGACGCAAAGCACTGGCGTATTACCAGCGGGTACCTCTGGGGGTCGTGGTGGCGATCACGCCGTTCAACTTCCCACTCAACCTCGTGGCGCACAAGATCGCCCCGGCTCTGGGGGCAGGCAACACCGTCGTCCTCAAGCCCACCCCCGAAGCCCCCCTGACCGCCTACCGACTCGCCAAGCTCTTTACCGACAGTGCGTATGCCATCCCCGATGCCCTCAGCGTAGTCTATGGGGATGCGGATGTGGGGGCAGCGCTGGTGAGCAGCCCAATGCCCCGTGCGGTGAGCTTCACCGGCTCGGTCGGGGTGGGCAAAATCATCACCCGCACCACTGGGATCAAAAAGGTCGCCCTCGAACTTGGAGGCAATGCCGCCAGTTTTGTGGACAAAGATGCCGATCTGGAGGATGCCGCCAAAAAGTGCGCCTTTGGTGCCTTTTACAACAGTGGGCAAGTGTGCATCTCCCTCCAGCGGATCTACGTCCATGAGGCGGTGTATGAGGCCTTTGCCGAGAAGATGGCCACCGAGACGGCGAAGTTCAAAGTAGGTGATCCCTATGACGAGGCGACCTTCATGGGGCCGCTGATCAACGACGATGCCCGCCACCGTGCCCGAAGCTGGGTCGCCAGTGCCAAAGACGAGGGGGCCGTCGTCGCGGCTGGCGGCGAAGAGATCGATGGGATTTTCCCGCCCACGGTGATGACCCATGTCACCGATGAGATGAAAATCGTCTGTGAAGAGGTTTTTGCCCCCATCGTCAGTCTTGTGAGCGTGCCCGACTACGAGACAGCCATGGACAAGATCAACGCATCCCCCTACGGACTCCAGTACAGCATCTTCACCGATTCACTCGCCACGACACAGCGTTTCATCGCCGATGCTCAGGCCGGGGGTGTGGTGGTCAACGACATCCCCACCGTCCGCTTCGACATCCAGCCCTACGGCGGCTCGAAGCTCTCGGGGATCGGACGGGAAGGGCCCAAATACACCCTCGAAGAGTTCACCGAGATCAAGTCGGTGGTGATCTTCTGATGCGATCTTAATGTGCCCGGACGAACATTCTTCCCATGAGGAGTAGGGACTTCAGTCCCGTGATGCAGGATAAAAGTCCCACCTCCAATCTCGGTGACTGCTCACAGGATTCACACCAAAAGGAACGACCATGAATTACATGTTTCAACCCGGTTTTTTGGGGACGCAAGCTCCCTTTTTTATGGATGTTGTGATGCTCGTCGTGGCGTTGCTTCCGTTGTTGATCGGTGTGGGGATCCTGCTGGCACGACGGGGTGCCTATGGAGCGCATCGTGCTTACCAATGGCTGGTGTTTGTCGTATCGGTCGTCGTGGTGGGGTGGTTTGAGTACGGCGTGCGGGTCGGGGGTGGCTTTCATGACTTTGTCCAGCACAGTACCCTGCCCACATACCTGCTGTTGGGCGTACTGATCTGCCACATCGCTGTCTCGCTCCTGACGATCATCCTCTGGGCATACACCCTGATCCATGCCGAGTATGCCCACTCGATCCACACGCTCCCCGGTAGGAGTAGGTTGCCACACCGCCGACAAGGGTAGCAAACAGCAATCGGGATCTTTTTGACCTCCCTATCGGGGATTTGGGTCTATCTGCTGCTGTTTGTGTTTGGGGCGTAGATAATACAAAGTAAAAGATGAGAAAATGAAAAAGTTTTTTGGGTTTTTTGTGTTGTTGAGTGCATTGGCGTTTGCTCGGTGTGATCAGCATGCTCAGGATTTGATTCATGCCTACCCCAATCATCTCAAAACGTGTCGAAACAATCAGATCATCTGGAAAGACGGAGCAAAGATGGTCTACGACGATGGCAAACCGGAGAGTGAAGGTAAAATCCTCAAACACGCTGACATCGAGGATATGTTTACCCACTCCTACACGGCCGAGCGCTACAGTCACCCCCGTTTCGATCCGGGGCGGTACCGCAATGAGCGATTTTTTCGTCACATGTATGGTAACTCAGCTTCCGAGGTACGTCACCACTTGCGAACTATCCCTTGGTTTGGTCGTCAGGTGCGTGTGACGCATGTCAACAATGTCGATGGTCATCTGCGAGCCGTGGAGCGCGATTTGAAACAACTACTCAAACGTCATCCGGAATACCGCAAATATCTTGTCCCCACAGGGGGCACCTTCACATGGCGAAAAATCGCCAGTACCCATCGCCTCAGCGTTCACAGTTTCGGGGCGGCGATCGATATCCATGTCAAATACTCTGCCTACTGGCGTTGGAGTAAGGGGATGAAGTACCAGAACCAGATCCCTATCCCTATCGTCAAAATCTTCGAAAAGCATGGCTTCATCTGGGGCGGAAAGTGGCGGCACTTCGATACGATGCATTTCGAATATCGGCCGGAGTTGCTGGGCTCACGTGTCGGCTCGTTGCCGAGGGAGCATAGGAACCCTTCTCACTCGGTGAGAGACAAAAAGACCGCAAGCCGGAAGACGCCCCTCCCGGGCAACCCATCCGGGGCGTATAGGGTCATCGCTGGAGATACACTGTACGGGATTGCACAAAAACTTGATGTGAACTTCCATAAATTGCAAAAGATCAACGGGATAGTTGATCCGAGTAAGATACGGATCGGGCAAACACTGAAAGTACCCCGTTAAGATGAAAAAAAAGGTCGCCATCTCCGCCTGCCTGCTGGGAAACCGATGCCGCTACGACGGGAGCGACAACCGGGATACCAATGTGATCGATACGCTCAAGGGGCACGAGCTGATCCCCTTCTGCCCAGAGGATTTTGCCTTTGGTACCCCGCGTCCGACGATGGATCTGATCCTGACCGTGTCGGGGATCAAAGCCCTCTCCAATCGCACCGGTGCCGACCTCAGCCCGCCGGTTGAGGCTTACGCCGATGCCTTCTTCGACACCCACCCCGAGATCGATCTCTTCATCGGCAAAGACCGCTCCCCGAGCTGCGGTGTGCGGAGCGCGAAACTGTATGACCGGGAGAAAAATCTACTCTCAGCTGACGCCACTGGATTGATGGCCGCCAGAGCGGTGGAGGCGGGGATTGAAGCGTGGGATGCGGAGGCGTTTGTGGAAGTGGCTTCTCGCAAATAATTCAATCGTATTTTTTATTCTGATGTTTAAGCCATCCGTCTGCATGGTTTCCTCCCGGATCACGATGTGTCCAATGAATTATGCCACCTTTTGAATTCCAAACATATTCTCCATAAAATTCCACCGTGTCATTCAGGGATAGTGTATCAATTCGTGTAGATATATCTATATTATGTGCTGCCAAGAGCGTTTGACCAGAATCCAATCTAAGTATAAATCGCTGATGCCTGCTTCCATCAGTGTCATCGGATAAGAGTCTTACCACTTTGCCTATGTCGTGTACCTGTATACCTGACTGCTTGTTTTCATAGGCATTCTTCAGAATTTGATCATCTTGAGATAAACTGCTTTCATGAATATCATCGCTGCAACCATTAAGATTAAAAAAGAGTATAGTGGAAATAAAGATCGTGAGTAAATGTTTCATGATTTATCCTTTCTGATGGTTATCTTAACTTAGAAACTCTTAAAAGGTCACCCCAAGCCCGATACTTAGTCCCTTGAAATCTTCCCCTCGCACCACTTGTGATGTGAGGGTCATGTCTCCGAGATAGTCTGGCAGTATGGGGCTTCGCATGTACGCTTTGACCCCCGCATAGGTGAGATACTTGGTCTGAAGGATGCGGATGAGATCCCCCTGGTAAGCGCTCCCGCCACCGTACACCTCCAGACGTATCGGTAGATCAAAAAGATGGGCAAACACCGGTGTCACGAGGCCCACCTGTGCCTTGGCACTCCATGAGGAGGTGGTCTCTTTTTTGGTCCCGCGAGTCAGGGAAGTTCCGTAATAGCGGAGTTGGGTCGTGAGGTAGGGGTTCCACCCACCGTACCAGGGGCGATAGTCGTACTGGAGAGAGGCATCGTATCCGTATCCCGCAGGGGAAGCAGCATCCCACGTCATGTATTGGTACGTCCCACCGATACGAACCGTTGAGTCGACACCAGCGGCGTACTGGAGCCCCCCGCCGAGCTTGGCACCGTACACATCCATCGCAGTACCACCACCATAGGTCGTCGCGCCAAATCCCGGGCTCCCCGTCAGATAGAGGCTGGTCGTGTCGTCCGGCGAGACGGCATACGAAAAGGGGAGGAAGAGGAGCCGAATCTTCTGCCCATCCTTGAGGGTGTACTGTCCACCGCTCAAGGTGTCATCACTGCTGAAGTAGAGAAGGCGATGGGCAGAATTCCACACATCCGTACCCCCCTGAACAGGGGAGAGACCGACTCCGGCAAGGAGCACCAATGCTATTCGTACCTTTTGAACTGTTCGAGCCATGCTTTGTCCTCTTCGGTTAGCGTGTTGACTTTGGTCAGGAGTTTTACCTTGATGTTTTGGAGATCCTCAATCGTGAGATAGGCGAGCAAATCGGGATGGATTGTCGGCTCTTCAGCACCGTAGGCGATGAGGGCTTCGATCTCAGCGACGAGCGATTGTCTGGTCGGCGTGCTATCCATTCAAATACTCCACAATGATCTCCTGGGTAAACGCTTCAAAGTCTTCAAGATGATGCTTGATGATGTTCACCACAATTTCGATATTGAGATTTTGATAATCGTGCACGGCGATGTTGCGAAACCCTACCATCCCCTGCATCTGTTTGCAAGTTGATGTACGAATAAATCCTGCATTCAGGAGGATATCAAACAGTTCACGGCTGGAATTGGGCAATCCCAAGTTTCTTGTTTTGATGATGTGGGTTGCGATATCGATGCTCGCCTGGGATGCGCGTTCGAGATTGAGTATCACAGAATCTTGTTTGGTGTAATTCTTTTCAAAACTCTCTTCGTATCCTGCATACTCTTCACGTATACGATTGAGACATTTTTCGATTGTTTGTATTTTATTGAGGACGACATCAGGCATGAATGCCTCCCAAAACCGAATGGTTGTTCACAATGGCATCGATGATGGGTCGGCGCTCTTCCTGGAAGCGAAGGTAAAAGCTGTACGCCAATGTCTCAAAACTCTCCACGTCATACCCGCCGCCGTATATCCGCTCACCCTTCGAGAGTATCTGGTACCTGAACACCGTATTGGTCGAAGGCAATTCAACCAGATCTACATCCCGCAAGAGTTGTGAAGCCAGTGTTTGAGAGAGATCCCAGCGTGCTACTGCACTGAGCGGTGTTTGGCTCAAATAAGCAATGTCAACAGCACTGCGTTTTGTGGCAGTACCATCGTGTTGGCTGCCAAACAGATAGAGCGCCTGAAGGTCGGGAAGTTTGGCTTTTAACGTGCGGATAATGGTTTGTTTCTCTTCGTGGCTTAGGTGCACGGAATTCCTTCTATTTTTGTTACACGGTTTTCGATATACTACCAAAAAAACTATAAGGATATGACCATGATCGAGATCGGAACCAAAGCTCCCGAATTTTGCCTCCCCAACCAAGACAACGAAGAGATCTGCCTGCGGGATTTACGCGGGACGTGGGTGGTACTCTACTTCTACCCCAAAGACAGCACCCCCGGCTGCACGACCGAAGCGTGTGATTTCACCGACGCATTACCCGACTTTACCAATCTGGGGGCGACGATCCTCGGGGTGAGTCCTGATAGCATCAAACGCCACCAAAACTTCATCGCCAAAAAAGAGCTCAAAATCACCCTGCTGAGCGACGAAGAGAAAGAGGTACTCCAAGCCTATGGCGTGTGGCAGCTCAAGAAAAACTATGGTCGAGAATACATGGGCGTAGTACGTTCTACCTATTTGATCGATCCAGATGGCAACGTAGCGACCCTGTGGGAGAAAGTGCGGGTCAAAGGGCATGTGGAGGCGGTGAAAGCTAAACTGGAGGAGGAGAAGAATATGTAGGGTTAGCGTCCTATCAGGGGCTTGGACTTTAGTCCAACAAACACGATAGCGTCTCATTTCGATATGGATAGCGTTTCAGATGTTTCGTGGGACTAAAGTCCCAGCCCCTTTTTAGTGAAAAGTGAATAGTTTTGGGATGATTTTCTTTGGAAAATCTGAAAAAGGAACCCGCATGAAAAAACTCATACCCCTCCTTCTTCTACTCTCCACCCTCCACGCCACCGAACTCCGCCTCACCGACACCCAAGCCAACCAGATCGCTCATAAAATCTGGCTCAACGAAGGCTCCGGCAAGCGCAGCAAGCTGGTGTGGTGGAACAAGGGGGAGGAGTTTGCCTCGGTTGGGATCGGGCATTTTATCTGGTTTACGGCTGAGAAGCCGATGGGATTCTGGGAGGCGTTCCCGCCGATGTTGCGCTACATCGCCGCCCACGGTGCCCGACCGCCCCGGTGGCTGACTCCCAAGACCCACTGCGTCTGGCACGGCTATGAGCAGTGGCACCGCGCCAAGAAAGCCAACAGTCGGAAAATGCGGGAGCTCACCACCTTCATGGATCGTACCAAAGGGCTCCAGGCACGCTTCATGCTCCACCGTCTCAACACCTCATTTCCCCGAATACTTACGTATGCCAAAGCTCACAAGCAAGGGCGGATCGTTGAAAAAAACTACCACCGACTCCTCTACCGAAAAAACGGCTCCATCGATCCACAGGGAGCCTACATCCTCATCGATTACATCAATTTCAAAGGGGACGGCATCAACAAAGGCGAACGCTACCAAGGCAAAGGCTGGGGGCTGTATCAGGTGCTTACCCGAATGAATCCCCAAGACCCCAACCCCTACCATGCCTTTGTGATGGCAGGCAAGGTGGTCTTGGAGCGCCTGACCCACATCGCACCCCCCAAACGTCGTTTGAGCCGATTTCGGAAGGGGTGGTTCAATCGGATGGATACGTATTGGCGATAGCCTAAGCTCCCATCCGTCAATAGAAAATCTGCAGTAGCGGTGATGCTCGTGTTCATGGGGTGTGTGCACAATCGGAGTCGCACCCGTAGGTTCGGCGATGATTGTGGCTAATGCTTTTTTCTATTGACGGATTTGGGCTAATCCTTTTCAACATTTTATAATCCATCTTTCGATAGAATCGCGTTCCTTATTCTGCTACGGTAGGATAATGGAAAATTCACATGCAGTTATTCCTTGAGCGGTTGCACGAAGCATTTGGCGGAGTGTTGAGGACTGCAGAGGCGCAAACCCACGTTGAAGCTTGATGTATGTCTTGCTTTTATTTAAATGCTATACCAAGGAGCAAAATATGGTAACTATGAAAGACCTTCTCGAGTGCGGTATGCACTTCGGACACCAGACTCGTCGCTGGAACCCCAAAATGAAAAAGTTCATCTTCGGTGAGCGCAAAAACATTTACATCATCGACCTTCAAAAAACACTTCGTTATTTCAAATACACGTACAACGTCGTCCGCGACGCGGCAGCCGAGGGGAAAACCATCGTCTTCGTCGGTACCAAAAAACAAGCCCGCACTGCTGTCAAAGAGCACGCAGAACGTGCCGGTATGCCCTACGTCGCGACTCGCTGGCTCGGCGGTATGCTCACCAACTACCCCACCATCAAAAAGTCCATCCGCAAACTCGAAATCATCGAGCAGATGGAAGAGAACGGCCAGATTGAACTCTTGACCAAAAAAGAAGCCCTCATGCTTCGCCGTAAAAAAGAGAAACTCATGAGCTACCTCGAAGGGTACCGCCACATGAAAAAACTCCCCGACATGATGTTCGTCGTCGATGCGGTCAAAGAGAGCATCGCCGTCAAAGAAGCCCGTCGTATGGGGATGCCCGTCATCGCCCCATTGGACACCAACTGTGATCCGGATCTGATCGACTATCCCATCCCCGGCAACGACGACGCGATCCGTTCGATCAACCTCTTCTGCCGTGAAATGGCCGATGCGATCATCGAAGGGAAAGCGATCTATGCCGAAGAGCATGGCGAAGCGGCTGAAGAGGTCGCCGGTGAGGGGAGCGACATCGCTGTCGCTGCCGCTGAAGCCAATGTCGATGCCGGCGAAGTCCAGAAGCTAGTGGACGAGGCCAAAGCCGAAGAGAAGGCCGCTCCAGCACCCGCTGCCAAAGGGGACGACTTGACTCAGATCAAAGGGGTCGGCAAAGTCTACCACGAGAAACTCAACAGTGAAGGATTCTACACGTTTGCTGATGTCGCCAACATGACCGAAGAGCAGATCCAAGTGATGGAAGAGAAGTACAGCTTCAAAGGGGACTTCAAGGAGTCCGTCGCACACGCAAAAGAATTGGCGGAGGGGTAATCATGGCAGCATTTGGACCCAAAGATATCAAAAAACTGCGTGAGATGACCGATGCGGGGATGATGGACTGCAAAAAAGCCCTCACCGCCGCAGAGGGTGACATGGACAAAGCCGTCGAGTGGCTCCGCGATCAAGGGATCGGTGCTGCGGCCAAAAAAGCGGGCAAAACCGCTGCCGAAGGTGCCATCGGTGTCAAAGTGGACGGCCACAAAGCGGTCATCGTCGAGATCAACTCTCAGACCGATTTCGTCGCGCAAAACGACAAATTCAAACAGTTGATGGCCACCGTCGTCGAGCACGCCTTTGCCAACGACTTGGCGGATGCGGAGGCGATCAATGCTTCACAGATTGACGGTCAGGATTTCAGTGAGTTCCTCTCGCTTCAGATTGCGACCATTGGTGAGAAACTTGTCGTTCGCCGTTCGGCGTTGATCGTCGGGGATGAGACGACTGCTGTCAGTGGCTACGTCCACTCCAACGCCCAGAATGGTGTCATCATTGCTGCCAAATGTGACGATGCCGCCACAGCTGAGAAGATGACGCCTGTCCTCCGCGAAATCGCAATGCACGCAGCGGCAATGGCGCCCAAGTCTCTGACCTACAAAGACCTCGACGCGGATTACATCGCTGCGGAGACCCACGGTCGGATCGAAGCGATCAAAAAAGAGAACGAAGAGCTTGAACGTCTGGGTAAGACCCTCAAGAACGTTCCTCTGTACGTCTCCCGTGCTCAGTTGACCGAGGAAGTATTGGCTGAAGCCGAAGCAGCTCTCAAAGAGGAGCTCAAAGCCGAAGGGAAGCCTGAGAAGATCTGGGATCGTATCCTCCCTGGCAAACTCGACCGCTTCATCTCCGACAACACCACCCTCGATCAGGAGCAGTGTCTGCTGGATCAAAAATTTGTCATGGATGATAGCAAGACTGTCGGAGAGTATTTTGCCGAAAAAGCAGCCGGAAAAGCTGAGATCACAACCTTTACCCGTCTTGAAGTTGGGGAAGGGATCGAGGTGGAAGAGGAAGATTTCGCCGCCGAAGTCGCCAAGCAAATGGCGTAAAGTTCCCGCTTTACTGCATCTGCGGAGGAGTTGGCTCAGTCACCTGCTTTGAGCAGGCTCCTTCGCAACAACCTCCACATCTACAGCAAATCGAAAACTTTATTATTTTTATAGACTTTTTCCGCATCTTTGAGGGGGATTGTTCGGTCACATACTTTGATGTATGCTCCCTCTCAACACCCCTCAAACCTACAGCAAATTAAAAGATTTACAAGTTCCCGCCTCACGGCATCTGCGAGGGAGTTGGCTCAGTCACTTACCTGAAGTAAGCTCCTTTACAACACCCCTCACATCTACATCCCCAATCTCATAAAAATTGATTAAAACCGTTTCCAGTAGGTACGAGAAAAAAGCATCACGACTGTGAAGAATTCGAGCCGCCCCAAGATCATCGCGGCCGATAGGATCACTTTGTCCCCCGCCGAGAAAAAGGCATAATTCTCCACCACACCCACCTGGGCAAACCCTGGGCCGATGTTGCCCACCATGGCAATCGCAGCACTCAAAGATGTCACCAGGTCGTACCCTCGGGCATAGAGGTAAAACGTCAGCAGAACATTGGTGAGGGTGAAGAGGAGGGCAAATGCCGTGATGATGCCGAGGGTATCGTAGGTGACCCGCTGTCCGTCTACATAGAGAGCCGTGATCGCCTTGGGGTGGAGGAGTCGGCGGATTTGGAAACCGATGTTTTTCATCAGCACCACATAGCGGCTCACCTTGAATCCTCCAGCGGTCGATCCGGCGTTGCCCCCGATGAGCATCGCGACAAAGATAATCACCACGGCTGTCGGCCCCCACTGCTCATAATTGACCGAGGCAAACCCAGTGGTCGTCAGGATCGAGGCGACGGAGAAAAAGGCGTGGGTGATCACATAGCCAGGCTGGACATTGCCCGTCTCGATCCGATACCACGCCAACGCCACGCTCAGCCCCACAAAGGCGATCAGGTACCAGCGTACCTCTTCACTGCGGTAGCCACTGAAATCCCCCCGAAGTGCCCGCAAGTGCGCCAAGAAATTGACCCCAGCGAGGACCATAAACACGGTCGTCGTCCAGATAATCATCGGCTGATACTGCCAATGCGCCATCGAATCGTTTTTGGTCGAAAATCCACCCGTCGAGAGGGTCGAAAAAGCATGATTGATCGCATCAAACAGGCTCATCCCCTCTGCCCAGAGCAACAACATATCTACCACGGTCAGCAGTAGATAGACACCCCAAATCCGCAAGGCGGTGTCTCGGATCTTGGCACTGAGCTTTTCGAGTTTGTTCCCGGTTGCTTCGGCTTTGAACAGCGCCATGGAACCGGTAGGGTTGATCAGGGAGAACAATCCGACCCCCAGCACGATGATCCCCATCCCCCCAAGCCAATGCATCAGAGAGCGCAGCAGCAGGATGTGCATCGGCAGCCCCTCGATGTCGTGGTAAATCGTCGCCCCAGTGGTCGTGTAGCCACTGACGGCCTCGAAAAAACCGTCTACAAACGATACGTGGGTCGAGAGGAGATACGGAATCGCCCCAGTGAGCCCCAACAACAGCCAGATGAGATTGACCGCAAGGATGGCATCCCGCACCCGCATCTCCACGGTATGGCGTAATACAGAGAGGAATCCTACCAGACTCACCACAAACAGCCCCAGATCAAACAGCATAAAAGGGAGGATGTCTTCGTGGGCGAAGAGCCCCACTGCAATCGGCAACGCAAAGAATACGGCGATAAACATCCCGACGAGTGCAAGGATCTTGGTGGTGTTTTTCAGAGTGAGCGTATCCACTCGATCCCCCGCTTCTCTTCATCCACTTCGATCACCAAAAAGAGCATATCCCCCTCTTCGAGCTCCATCAATGCTTCGGGATGGAACACCGCTTCTCGGCGGGCGACGAGCATCACTCCCTCCCGCTTCCACCGAGGGAGTCTCCGACCGATCAGCGGAGATTCTGGATCGATTTTCCGAGCCAATACGACCGCCACACCTCCGCAAAAATGGCGACTCTCGACGGCATCCTGACGCGCCACACTCTCCAAAATCGCATAATACGCACTCATTTGAGGCCCTCGGGCGACTACCATCCCGAGCTGGTGCATCAGGGGGTAGTATTTGCGATCATTGTTGACCGCGACGATCTTGGGGATGGCGTGCTCTTGTGCTTGGAGTGCCCGGATGATGTTGGTCTCATCCTTGCGATCCGTGGTGATGACCATGTCGGCTTGATCGAGTCGCTCTTCGGGATAGAGGATTGCTTCATCGTACCGACTGTTGATCACCAGCGCACGGTCTTGGAAGACGTCCGATGCGAGGCGGCACAGGTGGACATCTTTTTCGACGATTTTGACCTCGACACCCCCCTCGACCAAGACTTTGGCCACTTCGACTCCGAGCGTATCGGCACCGAAGACCACGGCCGTCTCGATCCGGGGCGGCATGTGGAGATCGAGCTGCCCATACAGCGACTCCAGTACGGCCCCATCCCCGAGAAAATAGATCCGATCCCCATGCTCAATCACCCGCTCCGGTGTCGGGAGATAAAAACGCTTCTCCCGCTCTATCCCGATGATTTTAAGCTGATCGTGCTCAAAAGCATGAACCGACTTGGCTTCGTGGAGAGGATTATCGACCTGGATGGAGATGAGCTTGGTCTCAGTCCCAGCAAACTGCTTGACATTGTTGGCGCCAGGATACGCCAGCAACAAGCGCACCGTCTCAGCAGCCAAACGAAACGGAAAGACCCGCTCCAAGGCTCCGAGGTTGGCCAAGAACGCACTCTGCTCAAAATAACTGTTACGCAAACGGATGATCCGACGGTCGATGCGGGTGGTATCGGTGGCAAGGAGTGTTGAGAGGATGTTGGCTTCGTCGCTGTCGGTTACGGCAATGAAGAGGTCGACGTGACTGTCCAGAAGCGCACGGTAGGTTTCAGGGTTTTCGATGTCTCCGGTCAGCGGATAAATGTCGATCAATTCTCCGAGACGCTCCAGCGCCTCAGCATTGCGGTCGATCACTGTCACTTCATGGTGATGCGAAAGCGATCGCGCCAGCTCAAACCCGACCTTCCCGGCCCCGGCAATAATGATATTCATGCGAAGATGATACCACGTTTGGGGTTAGGCAGACTTGAGGGAGAACAAGGCGACCTCTACAGCCATCTCCACCAGACGCTTGGCATACCCGTATTCATTGTCCTGCCATGCCGAGATGCGCAGGAGATTGCCGCCGCTTAGATCCATCAGCGGCAGATCAAGGGTGGCACTGTAGGGGTCGGCGATGTAATCGGAGGAGACTTTGGGCTCGGTCGTGTGGGCGAGGATCCCCTGCCAGTGGGTATCGATCGCTTCGGTGATGCGCATTCGGACTTCATCGAGGGTGTGATGGCCATCCAGTTTGATCAGCAGATCGTACATCGTCGTGGCCGCCACAGGGATACGGATGCTCTTGGCGTGCAACTGATCACGCAGATGAGGGAAGAAGGTCGCCGTCGCCCGTGCTGCACTGCTCTCGATGGGGATGATATTGGCCGCTGCAGCTCGGGTGCGGCGGAGGTCGTGGGAGTAGTGTTTGGAGTCGAGGAGATTTTGGTATGCTGTGTAGCTGTGAAACATATGCATTTGCGCTCCCCGCACCCCGAAGAGCCGATCGGCTATGGTCAATATCGGCACGATGGCATTGGCGGAGCAGCTGGAATTGGAGACGATCGGCTCCCCGCGATAGGCATCGTCATTGACGCCGCGAATAAAGGTGGGCATCGCATCGCTTGGCGGCGTGGAGACGACGATCCGGGGGATGCCGCCGGATAGATAGGGGGTATTGGACTCGACCGTGAGGAACATCCCACTCGATTGGATCATCACATCCACACCCAGATCGTGCGCATCCAGCTTGGCGGGGTCTTTTTCGTTAAAGACCCAAACAGTATGGTCATCAATGATGAGAGAATTTCCCTCAGATCGTACCGCATAAGGTAAAGTCGCATACACCGAATCGTATTTGAGGAGATACGCCATTTGCTCAGCGTCATACAAGTCATTGACCCCCACCCTGTCTCTTATACACA
>WFMQ01000157.1 GCA_015488995.1 Nitratifractor sp.
TGTGTATAAGAGACAGGCTCTATCCCTCTGCGACTAAAAAAGCACTCGAAGCGCTGAAGAAAGGGGATGAACAGGCAGCACTCGGTGCCATTGCCGAAGCGATGAATTCACTGGTCATCGATACGGCGATCGTCCCGACACCGCTGTTGAGTGCCCAAGATCTCATCCACGAAGCTTCCCAGATCGACACCACAAAAAAAGAGGCAGCCCAAAAGATCCTCGCTGCGGCCAACGAGGAACTCAAGCGTGCAGAGCTGCTCGGATACACTTCCCGCCATGAGGCTGATTACAAGGTACTCCATGGCGACATCGAAGCCCTCCAAAAAGAGATCAAAGGCAAAAATGTCGTCGCCAAACTCTACGACACACTCAAGCATGATTTTGAACATTTTGTGTCCAAAGCGACCCAAGCTCACACAACCCCCGAACAAGTCGCAGAAGGGAAAGTCAATGCTTTTGAGAAGCAAGAGGGCATCAAAGGGATCCAAGAGAAGGGTGTTTTCAAGAAGGAGGCGCAAACCGACCAGAAAAAAGTGGTACAATAACACCTCCAAACAGTAAAGGAACATTATGTGGAATTGGAATACCCATCTCACTGCTGAGATGAATATCAACAAGAACGTGGTGGCACGCTTCAAAAAATATGCCAAAATCAGTGGCACCGCCTTCATCCTCCTCGGAGCGGCCGGGATTTTCTTCCCGACGTTCATGACGATGACGACGCTGGCGTTTGTGGCGTACCTGATGCTCTTTGCCGGATTTTTTTCCGGCTGGATGACGTGGACGAGCAACCACCGTGATTGGGCAGGCTGGCTCAAGAGTGTGTTGCTGGTGATGGTGGCGATTTTTATGATTTTCTACCCGATGCAAGGGGTAGCGACACTGGGATTACTCTTTGCGATCTATTTTTTGATGGATGCGTTTGCCGAGTTTGGTTTGGCGTTTTCCCTGAGTCCCCAAAAAGTCTGGATTCTTTGGCTCTTCAACGCGATCACCTCGTTGGCATTGGGGGTAATCTTTATCATCAACTGGCCGTTTAGCTCGCTGTACCTCGTCGGTCTTTTTGTCGGCATCAGCCTCTTCTTTGATGGAATAGCTTTGCTCTCGGGAGGGGTTTTTCTCGATGAAATCGACGAAACACAGAAAAAGAAAGATTAGTTTCAAGCACGTCGTCGCACTCTTTGCTGTTTACTTTGTCCTTTTTATGGCATTGACGGCGATGATTGATTACTATGCTTGGGACAATATCAACCCATTGATCTTCGTCGCTGTGAGCTTCTTGGGAGCACTCTGGGCGGCATGGACGCATGCAAAAAGTCGTCAGAAAACCAAAGCCGACGAGCTGGCCAGAGATCTCGAGGAGATACTCTGAGTGAGTGATGCGTCACGTTGAGGCTGTCTCTTCCCGTAATGCCATGGATACAAGGAACACAATGATGCAGGAGCGACGTCGAAGATTGTTGGATCTTCCTTTGCGTGTTTTCTTGGCAGTGGTGGTACTCTCCACCGCGATCCTTGCCGCTAAAATCGATCAAAAGATCGTCGATGGCAATGTCACCATCTACCGCTCACTCCTGCAATCGCTTGGTACGGAGGCCAACACGACCGAGACGGTCTCCCTCGAAAAAATCCTCCTCCAACAATTGATCGACTTCAATGCTTCCGTCTCAACGGCAGCCGCTTCCCCCATCCTCATCGCCAAAGATACCAATGCGTACGGCAAACTCTTTGGACGTTTGCTCACGACGATCACCCGTCTGGATCTGCTCAAGACCAAGGTAAAAACGAGCCAAAAAAAGATCGAAATCATCGAGGCACAAATCGCAGCACTCGATCCGAAGGACAAGCAGCTTCTGACCTTTGAACTCCAGGATGCCTACGTACACAAGCAGTACCAAGTCTATCGTCGTCACACTGAGCAACGCCAACATGAGATAGAGCGTCTCGGGCATGCCTTGAGAACCGTGCCCCCCTATGTCCACTTTTATCGTGAGACGATCGAGGGGCAATTGAAGCACCATCAAAAGGTCATCGCCCAATTGAAAAGCACTCTCCAAAAGCTTCAACTCCAAAAAGAGCAATCTGAACTCATCAATGATGCCCCAAAGACCCGAGGTTTTACCTTTTTGATCCAGCAGAGCAAGGGGAAATTGCAGGAGCAGATACAAAAAGATATGACCGATCGTTTTCTCGTCTTTGCTGCGTACCTACAGAGCAAGGAGAGCCAGGCATTTTCGGTGGAAAAACAATTGCGTGCGGAGGCGGTTGACTCCCACGTCCTGACGGCTTCCCAAACCGATCAGTATCTTTCTCCGGTACTACTCGATATGGAAAAGCACTATCTGGGGCAGATCAAAACCTTGGCCGGAACCGGAAAACAGGAGATCAAAACAGCCCTTTACCAAGGGTGGGATATGATCAATCAGCCGGTTTTTTCCATCAATGGCACTCCCATCAGTTTGTTTAAAATGGGGTTATCGTTGATCCTATTTGTATTGGGATTCCTCGTGGGCGCTCTCTACAAAAATCGCATCGGCAGGATTGCCGCTTCCAACCGCAATTCGTTTACCCCTTCGACCCGGACGCTGCTGGCCAATCTCGGCTATTACTTGATCGTGACGATCGCCTTTTTTATCGCGCTCAATATTTTGGGGGTCAAGCTCTCCTCCATCGCGTTGGTGGCCGGTGCCCTCTCGGTGGGGATCGGATTTGGGTTGCAGAACATCGTCTCCAATTTCATCTCAGGATTGATCCTGATGTTCGAGCGCAGTGTCAAGATCGGGGACTACATCGAGATCGATGGTCACCGGGGGTACGTGACCGACATCCGCATGCGCTCCGCGACGATCACGACCAACGACAACATCGACATCATTATCCCCAACCAGAGCTTCATCGTGAACAATGTCACCAACTGGACGATGCATGACCGGGTTCGGCGCTTTTCCATCCCATTTGGTGTCGCCTACGGCACCGATGTGCACGTGGTGATCGAGACGGTGCAAACGGCCATTCTCCATAGTGATCTTCGACGACATATTATCGAGAAAGGGACACGCAGGACGCGCGTCATCCTGACCGAGATGGCCGACAGCAGTGTCAATTTTGATCTCCTCGTCTGGGTCGCTGGAGACAAGCTCAACCGACCCCGACGGACGACATCCGAGTTTTTGGTACTGATCTATGATGCCTTGTATGCGCATGACATCGAGATCCCCTTCCCGCAGCAGGATATTCATATCCGTTCGGTGAGTGGGGATATCCCTCTGCATGTCCACACGGATCCATCGTCTTAGCATACTGAATATTACAACAAAGGAAAAATATGGAACAGAAAAAAGCCTTCGGTTTCTGGAGCGCAGTGTTTCTCGGGATTGGGTCTATGGTGGGGGCAGGGATCTTTGTCCTCCTTGGTGAAGCGGGAGCCATCGCGGGCAATCTCGTGTGGGTCTCCTTCCTCTTTGGGGGGATCATCGCGTTGCTGAGCAGTTATTCGTTTGCCAAGCTGGCGGTGGCGTATCCCAGCCGGGGCGGCATGGTCGAGTACCTTGTGCAGTGTTACGATGAGGGGGTTTTCTCCGGTTCGGCCTCGGTACTGGCCTATCTCTCGGCGATGGTCGCCATCGCCATGGTCGCCAAGACCTTTGGCACGTACGCGGCGATGCTCACCGTCGGAGCGGATAGTCCCCTCTGGGCTGATGGTTTCGCGGCGGGGATACTGATCATCTTTATGCTGATCAACCTCGCTGGGAGTGCCCTCATCGCCCGCAGTGAAAATATCATTGTCGTGACGAAGTTGACCATCATCACGCTGTTTGCGCTTCTGGCTCTTTTCTACATCCGGCCGGAGCTTCTGAGCCTCAAGGACGCACCGCCCGTGCTCAATGTCTTCTCCTCCATCGCGTTGACCTTTTTTGCGTATGAGGGGTTTCGGGTCATCACCAATGCCGCCGAAGATATGCCCGATCCGGGCAAACTGATGCTCCGATCGATGACGACGGCGATTCTGTTGGTGATGATGCTTTATGTGTTGGTCACCTTCGCCGTCTTTGGCAATCTGCCATTGCCGGATGTGATCAAAGCGCAGGATTATGCGTTGGCCGAAGCGGTCAAGCCGGCCTTTGGGCAGACAGGTTTTGTGATCATGGGGATCGCCGCTCTGATCTCGACCGCCTCATCGATCAACGCCAGCCTCTATGCCGTGACCAACATCACCTACCAAATGGCGGTCAACGGCGAACTCCCCAAAGTCTATGAGCGCAACGTCTGGCACAGCACACAGGGGCTGGTCGTCAGCACGATCTTTCTGATCGTATTTGTTCTCTTCTTTGACTTGACGCAGATCGCAGCGATTGGGTCGATCTCGATCCTCTTTATCCACATGCTGGTGCACATCGGGCACCTGTTTCGGATCGACAAGACCGGTGCTTCCCGCGTGATCGTCGTGCTGGCGATTCTCGGGACACTGACGGCTATTGTCCTGGCGCTGAACTATACGTCGAAACACCTTCCGGGAGTGGGGTATTATCTGGCCGGAGGTTTCGTGCTGGCGTTTGCGATTGAGGTCACCTTGCGGATGACCACCCGTCGGGTGGTACGCAGGCAGTCCCCCACCGGTATCCTCGAAAAAGTCGAGGAAGAACTCACCCATATCACACACAAAAAAGGACAAAAATGAAACGGACTCTGCATGCCATCACCGCAGCTTTTGGTGAGCTGTTGCGATGGGATATTCTCAAAATCTCTCTCATAAGTGGTGTCATTGTCACCGCGTTCTGGCTGCTGGTCGGCGGGATGTTTCAGGAGACATTGATTGCGCTGGGCTCCACCATACTGGAGTACATCCCCTTTTCGATGGTACGGAGCAACGGAGCTTGGATGCTCTCTGCTTTTTTGTGGTTTCAGTTTGTGCTACTGACGTTCGCCTTGATCTATGCATTTTTTGGCAACTTTATTCTCCGCACGACTTCCAAAGAGCGTTACAGTTCTTACTCGATTATCATCCTCATTGGCAGTGCGCTTCTTTGGGGGGTGGTGTGGTTTTTCAAAGGGGGGATGATCTATCAGGAGTTTCTCAAGCTCCTCACTTGGCTGCCGTTTGAGACCGTCGAAAAAGGCTTGGCCGCACTGGTAGGACTCTATGTGATCTACAATGCGATGATCATCACGTTGCTGTTTGTGACCAGCATGATGAGCCAACCGCTTCTATCGAGCATGGCGCGTCGCCATTTCCCCGAGGAGCAAGTGGTGCGTACCCATTGGCTCTCTTCGATCGGGGTGACGCTCAAAGATACGATGATCTATCTGGGGCTCTCCGTGATCGCGTTTCCACTGCTCTTTGTCCCGGTGATCAATCTGCTTGTGCAGACCGCATTGTGGAGCTGGCTGGTCAAAGACACACTGAGCCACGATGCGCTTGCCTTGACCTACGACAAGCCCGATACGGCACTCTTCAAGGAGCACCGCACGGCGATCTATACGATAAGTTTGGTCAGTGTGCTGTTTTATTTCGTACCGCTTCTGCACATCTTCGGGTCATTTTTTGGAGAATTGGCAATGTATCACTATTTTCAGTCATGGAAGCAAGAGGCTAAATAATCAACATGCTGACCAAAAGCGTTGCCCCAATCGATGCGACAAAAATCGCCAGCCAGAAGTAGACGGGCTTGTCGGTATTGATCTCCCGACGCTCCAAGGATCCGATCCATCGGGTATAGTAGCGGTAGGTGTAGAGGGAGAGGATGATGCCGGCTGAGACGATACCGATACCGAGATAGTTGTAGAAATCAATGTGTGAGAGTTGTGGGAGGTGGGTGTGCCTCTTGCCATCAAGACCTAGCGACATGATGTGAAGAAACAGTTCAAACTTCTCTACGACAAATCCCAAGACAATCAAGGAGATGGCCGTGCCGATCAATCCAGTTGTGGCACGCTCGACCGCCATGAGGTCTTTGGGGTCGATGGGATGCTTTGGGCTCATGATCGTAGCGATTCAATAGGTATCATAATTGCCCTGTGTGATGTCTGCTTTGAGCTCATCGAGGGCTTCCTGCATGACGGACACAAGCATTGTTGCGATGGCTTGATCGTCGGCTTCGGGGATGTCCCAGTCCGATATTTTCATGTTGGAGTTGAAGAGGGCTTTGAGTTCTGATTTGATCTCAGATGTGCGCTTGGTGATCTCTTGTTGTTCGGGTGTCATGGTGTTTCCTTTGGTGTGAATTGGATTTTTTCGATGCAATAAATTCGTTCATAATTTGACTCCGTCTCTCAATGC
>WFMQ01000158.1 GCA_015488995.1 Nitratifractor sp.
AAGCGGTGTTCAACTACACCGCACCCGAGAGCATCGCTTCGGGTACGGAGCTCAACATCACCTTTGCCATTGCCAACGGTCAACCCGATGGGAAAGAGACCAATGTCACCGTGAAGTTCACTACCTCCTCGACGGCGGAGGTCAACACCACGGGGATGCAGCTTGACATCGTACCTCACACTACGACCATCTCCAAAACAGGCGAGACTAAAACCATCAGCGTTTATCTTTTTCATGGCAATGATGTTATCCCCAATACAGAGATCAAGGCACATTTCTTTGATCCCAACAGGGGTACCCTCAATGTCTATGCCGTGCCCACCAACAGCGACGGTCAAGCGGTGTTTAAGTATACGGCACCCGATGGTGCCTTGCCCACGGGTGACATGAACATCACATTTGAAGTGACCAACGGCACCCCCATACTCGAGCAAAATGCCACAATCAGCTTCGGTGATTCTTCCAGTGTGGATACCACAAATCTATCTCTGATGGCCGTCCCGGGTGAATTTAATATCACTCAGGGGGGCACCGGCCAAGTGATCAGTCTCTACGTCGAAGACACAAGCACCAACGCTCCGGCCAAAGGGATCACGGTCAAGGCCAATTTCTTCGACCCCAACAACGGGATACTCAACCAATACGAAGCGGCCACGGACAAAAACGGCCAAGCCCTCTTCAACTACCAAGGTCCAAGCACCTTGGATAAAGCCGTGGATCAGAACATCACCTTCGATATCGCCAATGCGACGATCAGTCGTGAGACCAATGTGACGGTCACGTTTAACGGTCTCTCTGCTATGGTGGATACGACCCATCTCGTCCTCACCGCAGTGCCCAATGAATTTAACATCACCCAAGCCGGAAGCACGCGAGTACTCAGCCTCTATATCGAGGACAACAGCACCAACTCTCCCGCCGAAGGGATCACCATCAGAGCCAATTTCTTCGATCCCAACAACGGGACACTCAACCAATACAGCACCAAGACCAATGCCAACGGCTTGGCCGTGTTCAATTATCAGGCTCCAGATGCTATGGACGATGTGGATCAAAACATCACGTTTGATATCATGAACGCAACCGAAACAAGAGAGACCAATATCACAGCACACCTGATCAGTACAGGAGATACCGTCGATACGACAGACATGGCACTCACGCCAGTACCTCGTAGCATCACGGTACGACATCCCGGTGAGACCCACACACTCAGTCTCTACCTCTCTCTCGGTGACGCACCCAAGTCCGAGACGATGATCGTCGCCCACTTCTTCGACCCCAACACCGGAACACTCAGCAGCTATTCAGCCAAAACCGCCCAAGACAATGGCAAAGTGACCTTCACCTACACCGCGCCTGAGAGCCTCCCCGCAACGGATATGAACATCACCTTTGCCGTCGCCAATGGCTCTCCTGCCTTGGAGCAAAATGTGACGGTTCATTTTGATGCGGGAGTCTATACGATCACCCCCGAGCAAAATGTGACCGTTAGCAAGCTTGGCACCGAATACCCCATCTCCGTATCACTCACCCGCACAGGTGATGATGGCGTGACAGGGCCAGCAGTAGGCAAAGCCGTCATCGCCCAATTCATCATGCCCGATACAGGGATGCTTGCCTCCTATGAAGTGCCTGTGGGCGCGGATGGTACGGCGACGTTCACGTACACCTCTCCGAGTAGAAGCCTCCCTGCGGCTGATACCAACATCACCTTCTACTACAAAGGCGACCATACCGTCACTGGCAAGACACTCTTGATCTTTGATGCGCCAGCCATCCAGAAGGTCGCACACGTGTACATCGTCCCCAATACGTTTACCGTGACTGCGGCAGATGAAAATCACACCATCACCATCGTCACCACCAATGATAACAATGTCGGTATCAAATCAGAACTTAACATAGAACAACCTGCCATCAACGATACTGATTATGGGCATTTTACAGATCCTTCAGATGGAACAATTTCTACAAAAGTTCCAACGAATGATAGTGGTTATAAGACAATGATTTATACCGCCCCGCATGACCTGACAGGTTTGACCGAGCGCAACCTTACCATCACCGATGTTAACAGCAGCATTACGAGAGATTTGAACATCACGTACAAACCTTCCAGTAGTGTCACGCAATATAAAATTGTTGCGACGACACCTCCTACGTTTGCGGTAGATCAAGCGGATAAGATGGGAATAAAAATTGTCGATATTAAGGATGAAACTAATGTGATTGATCCCAGTCAAGTTCATGAAGTGAACCTCACGAGTCGATTTACAAATATGTTGCTCTTTGGAAATGGAACGGGGACAGAAACATATTCTGGATCGGGTAATAAAGACATTGACATTCAGAGTCAGACCCTCTCCGGTGTGGCAGTGATTAATGTCTCGGCATCGATCAATGATGGAACGAATGATGTTGTTGTGACACAGGATGTCAAAGTGACCGTCATTACCGGTCCCGTCGTAGCAATCTCGGTACCGTATGTCAAGCACGGTGCCTGCACTGATAGGGAAGGAAAGCCAACTGATTTGCAAGCCAACTTCTATCTCGTCCACGCAGTGGATAAATATTCCAACCCCGCAGTTGCCACCATCACGCCGACGATCATCAACGGCACCACCGTGATCGAGCCCAATCCCAATACGAGTGCAGGTAATGGAAAATTGACTCCGAGTCATAAGTTCGAAGATGGTAATGACCCCTTTTCAAATGTAAACCCAGAATATGACCGATTGATCATTACACCTTATGCTAATCGCCATGAATACGTCTATCTTGGAAACTGGAGCATTGATACAAAAGTCAATGATGGAACATTAACCCTCTCAGAAGCATACACTGGTGATACTACTTCGAAACTAAGCTACGTCATCGGAGGAGCCGATAGAATCATCGGCAGCGATACACTCACAGCTGATATCAACAACCCCGATGGCAACTACACGACCGATATCAACGGACAATTGAAACTCCAAGTGTGCTTCGATCCCAAGCTGGCAGGGCATACCTTTACCCTCGGGGCTACCACCGCGCAGGATGGCAATCGTACGGGTGTCGCTCTGATCGACATCTTCCGATGGAAGGATGGAGGTTATGTGACCAATGGGCCGATTGAAGTCGACAACAATGGTGCACTCCAACAAGCTAAACTGACACTCTCCATCAACGTTGATAATACCAATTTTCCTCTGAGAGGCGTAGATATCGATCCCAACGGCATCATAATTACCCCTCAGGCAAACTGTGACCTCAATCAAACCGAATCCAATCTCACGACCGATGAGAATGGTACGATTGCGATCGCGGTCAATACCGATGGCAATACCAATCAGCCTACGTGCACCGTGAAGTGGGATAAAAAATCGATCCTGAGAGAGTATTGATATGGTCGATTTGAGATACATCCAAGACCATTTTGATGCAGCCAGTGATCGCCTCCTCAAGAAGGGGGTCGATCGAGAGATCCTGAGCGAACTCCAGGGGAGATTTGCCAAGCTCAAGGAAGCCAACGCAGCTCTCGAAGCAGCCCAAGCCGAACAAAACCGCCTATCCAAACTCTTCGGTGTCTACAAGCGTGAGGGGCGGGACATCGGGGAGCTCAAAGCCAAAGTCGATGCCAACAAAGCCGCCATCGCCCCCCTCCAAGAGACGGCACGCACTGCGGAGTCTGCCTTGCGCGAGCTGGCACTCACCGTGCCTAATTTCCCGGATCTCTCTGTACCGGATGGCCTTGACGAAGCCGACAATGTTGAGATCCGCAAGGTGCTCACCCCTCGGGAGTTTGCGTTTGAGCCGTTGGAGCACTGGGCCTTGGCGGAGCGGAATGGCTGGATCGATTTTGAGCGGGGGGTCAAGCTGGCCAAGAGCCGCTTCGCCGTCCTGAGAGGTGAGGCGGCACGCCTCGAGCGAGCGCTCATCAACTTTTTTCTCGATCGCAACCGTCGCCAAGGATTTGAAGAGCTCTATGTCCCCTTCCTGTCCAACAGCACGATGCTCCAAGGCACCGGACAGCTGCCGAAATTTGCCGATGATTTGTTCAAGATCGAAGACGAAGACCTCTACCTCATCCCCACCGCCGAAGTCCCCCTGACCAACATGTACCACGATGAGATCCTCCGTGAGGATCAGTTGCCGGTACTGATGACCGCCTACACCCCCTGCTTCCGCAAAGAAGCCGGCTCTGCTGGACGTGACACCCGTGGGGTGATCCGCCAGCATCAGTTTGACAAGGTCGAGATGGTCGCCATCGCCCACCCGGATACGAGCGATGCGGTGTTTGAGATGATGGTACAGCACGCCTCCGATCTCCTCACCGAGCTGGGATTGCCCCACCGCCTCGTCGAGCTCTGCGGCGGGGATCTCGGCTTCTCGGCGGCGCGTACGATCGACCTCGAGGTGTGGCTGCCGGGACAAAACACCTATCGAGAGATTTCGTCGGTCTCCACCACGCGCGATTTCCAAGCCCGACGCGCCATGATCCGCTTCAAAGACGGCAAGAAAAACCGCCTCGTCCACACCCTAAACGGCTCTGCCCTCGCCGTAGGGCGTACGCTGGTAGCCATCATGGAAAATTACCAAAACGAGGACGGGAGCATCGAGACCCCCGAGGCACTGAAGCCGTATCTGTAGAGGGGCTGCCCCCTATCGATGGAGCAGGGACGTGAGTCCCGTCTCGCGGAGGCAGCATCCCATATCCTTCTCAACCTCCTTTTCAAAAAAAGAGAGTACAATACGCTCCTCACATCGGGGTGTGGCGCAGTCTGGTAGCGCGCATCGTTCGGGACGATGAGGTCGCAGGTTCGACTCCTGTCACCCCGACCATTATCCCAAATCATCGCCAAACCGTTATTTCCTGCTTTGTTTCCTATCTCTGTGTTATAATACCCTACATTGATCACATCAAAACAAGGATACTTTTTATGAACAAATATCTTCTCCTTCTCCTCCCCCTCATCCTGTCGGCCAAAGTCCACTATGCCAAAGTCGAGCCCATCGAGACGGCGACGATCAAATCGAGCGTCAGCGGGATCGTCATCCGAGCAGACCAAGAGGCCGAGGGGACAGTACTGGGCACCGAGGCATTTGTCCAGATCGATGATGCCCTCGACCATGACAATCTCAAGGACACCGAAGCATCACTCAAACTCATGCAAGAGAGCCTATCTATCAATCAAGAGATCCTCTCAGGCCTCAAAGATTCGCTGGCGCGTCAAAAAGGCTTTTATGAGCGGATGAATGGTCTGGAGACAGCATCCCAGACCCAGAAGGACAACGCCTACAACACCTACATTGGTGCGAAAAATCAGTACCTCGGCACACGCGAAAAGATCATTTCCCTCCAAAAAACCATTCTCGATCTGAGCTACAAAGCTGCGACGCTCAAAGATGTGATCGCCAAGAAACACATAGCACTCCCTGGGAAATACCTCTACCGACTGATGGTGCACACCGGAGAGTTCGCCGCCCCGGGGCTGCCGGTCGCGACGGTGAACGATGTGACCCGTGCGCAACTCATCGTCTATCTCGACCGGGATGAGCTGAAGGATGCAGAGGGGAAGGCCATCACCGACAAGACCATCTACATCAACGGCACGCCCACCCAACTGCACATCGATCGCCTCTGGAAGGTGGCCGATACTCAGTACATCTCGTCGTACAAGGCACGGATCGTCATGCTCCCCACGTATCCGTTTTCTCAGCTGGTCAAGATCGAATTCAAATGATCCAGACGGCGTGCCCCCTCGACTGCTGGGATGCATGCGGGATCACCGTCGATCCCTCACGCCCCACCTCCCTCGTCTCCACCCCGACCCATCCGATGGACAACGGTGCCCTGTGTGCGCTGCTCAACAAACACATCCATGAGACGCCCCGCATCACCACCCCACGGATCGACGCTCGGGAGGTTTCGATGGCAGAGGCACTCGATGCCGTGGCCGATGCTTTGCGGGCCGATACGTCTCTGCTGTGGCGAGGTTCGGGCCATCTCGGCGTGATGCAGTCGGTGACCGATCTGCTCATGGAGCGCCTCGGCGGTACGCTCACCAGCGGGAGCCTGTGCGACAGTGCCGGTGCTGCCGGAGTCACAGCAGGACGCGGGCTCAACCGCCCCCTCCCCCCCGAGCAGATCGCCCGATCCGAAGTGGTCGTCGTCTGGGGACGCAACCTCACCGTGACCCAGAAACATCTCATCCCCCACATCGAAGGGAAGCGTCTCATCGTGATCGATCCTGTGCGCACCCCCATCGCCAAACGTGCCGAGATCCATCTGCAGATCAAGCCCCGTACCGATTTTTACCTTGCGATATTGCTGGCGCGTTTTTCGATCATGGAGGATGGAGAGGATCACGCATGGCTGGAGAAGTTTGGCTCCGAATGGGAAGAGTTTTACGAATTTACCCGTGAATTTCGGATCAAAGCACTCTTGCAGCACATGGGGCTCAGCCTCGATCAGATGGGGGACATGCTCCGGCTGATCCAGACCCACAAAACCGTATTTTTGGTAGGCATTCCGCTTCAGCACTATACCCAAGGTCACGCCATCACGTGGGCGATCGATTCCCTTGCAGCCGTCCTGGGGCTTTTTGGGCGTGAGGGGTGCGGTGTGAGCTACATGGGCAATTCGCGTCAAGGATTAGCCAATCCCTTTGAGGTGAGCGTGCCTCGCGTGCCTATTGTGACGACACCGTTTGAGCGTTTTGAGACTGTGATCGTCCAGGGGGGAAACCCTGCCGGATCTATGCCAGACTCTCAGCGGGTCGAAGCGGCACTCAAGCGGGTCAAAAATCTCATCTACTTCGGCCTCTATGCAAACGAAACCAGTGCCCTCTCTCGGATCATTATCCCCGCACAAAATTTCCTCGAAAAAGAGGATATCCGCCTCAGCTACGGCCACCAATACGTCACACCGATGCACAAAGCGATCGTGGCAGAGTATGGGATCAGTGAATACGATTTTGTCGTCGAGATTGTGCGAAGGCTGGAGCAAAAACCGATCGAGAGTGAAGCGTACTACCTGAGCACTTGGCTGGATCAATGTGGCATGGAGGATGGGCAGCGTGTGTTGCCTGATTATGTTCGGCTCCCCTATGCGGATGGCTTTGGGGAGGAGGGTGAGGAGGAATTTGTCTTCATCGATGAATACGAAGACGAGGAGGAGCCGATGGCCTTTCGCCGCTTTCGCAAGCCAAAAGAGGTGCCGTTTGATGGTCACTACTGGCTCCTGACCCCCAAAAGCCTCCACGCACTCAACACACAGTTTGCCCGCAAAACCGAAGCATATCTATCTCCCAAATGTGGTTTTGCCGAAGGAGAACGTATCCGCCTTTACAATGAACAGGGAGCACTGGAACTGACCGTAAGGCTCAGTGAGGATGTGCGCTCCGACTGTGTGCTGGTGTACGGATCGACCCCTGGCGTCAATCGCCTCACCCCCGCACTCCTCAGTGAAGAGGGGGAGGGAGCCTGCTACGGAGAAGCCAAGGTTCAGATCGAGCGGGTGCACCACGGATGAGCCAGAAGCCCAAGCCTCTTGCTGACCGCAATTTTGACAAAATGGTCACAAAATTTGCCAATCGGATCTACGGGACGTTTAAGGGGCAGTTGCGGTTGGAGCTGCTTCAGGAAGATTTGGGCGCACTCCGCGATGGGGCACCGATGGACGTGTGGGATGCTGGGTGTGGCTTCGGGCAGATGGCGTTGTGGTTTGGAGAGCAGGGGCATCGGATCACGGGGTGCGACATTTCCGAAAAGATGCTTGCCGAAGCCCAGGATCGATTTGCCAAGGCAGAGATCGAGGCGACTCTCATCCAAGCTCCAGCTCAGGAGGTGGCTGCGACCCTTCCGCCACAGGATCTGGTGCTCTTTCACGCCGTGATCGAGTGGCTGGCCAAGCCGATCGAGACGCTGGAGATCGTCGCCGACCGGGTGCGCCCCAGCGGACACCTGTCGCTCCTCTTTTTCAACCACCACGGCCTCATCTACCGCAATGCCCTGCGCGGTAGCTGGCGACTGAAGTACCTGCTCGAAGAGGCGTGGTATGGCAAAGGGAAAAACCTCACCCCGCCCCACCCACAAAAACCAGAGGAACTCATAGCCTGGCTCCAAAAGCATGGATTTGAAATCATCGCACACACGGGAATCCGTGTCTTTCACGACTACATGGAAGACGAAGCCCGCAATGGATCGGATATGGAAGAGCTACGATTACTCGAGCGCAAATATTGTCGTGAAGAGACGTTTCGTGACATGGGACGCTATGTCCATCTTTTGGCGAAAAAAAGGGATGAAGGTGCACCAAGGAGCGCACCTTCTTGCTCCATCCGGACATTCCACCCGACAATAATGGGAGTGAGCGAGCCATTCGCAATGTGAAAGTCAAACTAAAGGTCTCGGGACAATTCAAGACACTACAGGCGGCAGAAGACTATGCCAGTCTAAGATCCATTGTGGATACTTCACGGAAAAGAGGGGTGAATGAATTTGATGCTTTGGTGGGGGTTATTAGTGGGAGGAATGTGTTTTGAGAAGGGGTGAGTAGTTACAAGAAATCAATGTCATTTCTTTGGCAGTTTGAGATGTTGACCTACTCTGATTTTGCTTGGATCAGTGATCTCGGGATTGATGTTTAGGATATCTTTGGGAGAAACCCCAAATTTTTTTGCTATTTGGTACAGAGTTTCTCCCGGTTTTACGATATGGCTGGATGCCTTGGTGTGTTTGAGCTGGGCAGGTACGTGGGGTATGCGACCACGTTGGGCACCGGGCTTATCAAAATGTTGATAATCTTTGACACGGCGCCAGTCGCCGCCCCATCGCCAGCCTTTGTTTTTGAATACGCGGATGATGGTATCACCCCGGACGATGACCGATCGGGGGTGGGGACCGATGTGGGCGCGTTTGCGATACTTCAGGGAGGCTCTGTGCGCGATGTGTCCGGATCGGGAGATGTAGGGGTTTTCCAGCGGATTGATGTCGATGGCGGTGCCGTAGGAGTGGTTGGACCACTTGGTGCCACCGGTGACGGCACGGCAGTTAAACGCCGAAGTATTATCAGCTTCGATTGAGGCGTGGTCATTAGCTTGGTAGCGGCTGACCAACCGCATTTTGCGGATCGGGTATCCACTGCGGTAGAGTTCACCGAAGATTTGGGTGACTTCGTTTGCGACGTTGGCATGGACGATCATTTTACCGCTGTGATCGCGTCCGTCAAATCCCCGATACGTCATCTGCAAATAGCGAAGACTGGATAGAGGAACGGGGCAGCCCCGATGCCAAGAATGGCCGCGAAGCATGCGGGACTTGATTGTCGGAGTGATGGGGCTGATGTGGGCAGAATATCCCGCGAAGAGAAACCAAGGGAGGGTGAGGAGGAAGGGGATTTTTTTCATGAGGTATGGTAACGCAAAAGCATTAACAAAGCGTGAAGAGATGAGGAGGTATTGTGATATAATGGCACCTCTAACATATAGGAGTAGTCATGGTCATCGGTTTGATTTTTGTGGGGCTTTTTGTGGGGGTCATCTCCGGTTTTTTTGGAGTAGGTGGGGGGATGATCCTTGTGCCGATGTTGATGGCATTGGGGTTTGACATCAAATCAGCCATCGCCATCTCGACGGTGCAGATGGTCTTTAGCTCGGTCAACGGCTCGATCATGAATTATCTCAAAGGCAAACTTCAAGTCAACGAGGGGGTCTGGGTCGGTGTCGGTGGGTTGCTCGGGGGGGTCGTAGGGGCGAGGCTGACCGATCTGCTCCCTCATGAGACACTCCAATATATTTTCCTCGCCTTGATCCTCTTTGCTCTTTGGCGGCTCTTGAGTGCCCAAAAGCCACACCCCGATCAAGAGGAGGGACGTTTCTCCAAGGCAGTGCTGCTCGTGATCGGATTTGGGATCGGGATCATCGCGATGATGCTGGGAGTCGGGGGCTCCGTGATGCTCACCCCTATCCTCGTAGGCTTCCTCCACTTCCCGACCAAAAAAGCCGCCACCGCCGGGCTCTTCTTTGTCGTCTTCTCTTCCATTGCGGGGTTGGGGTACAAACTCGCCGCCGGGACATTTGCCGATCTCTCCCTCGACTGGACACAGGTACTCAGTGTGGCATTCGCTGCGCTGGTGGGTGTGATGCTGGGGATACTCCTCAAGGACAAAGTCCACGATCGACACCATCGGCTGTCATTGATCGTGTTGTATGTGGTGATCTTGGTGTTGTTGGTGGAGAAGATCTTTTTCGGCTAATACCGGAACATCTCTGTTAGTACTTTGGAGATCTCTCTTGCCTTTATGGTATCGACAGTGCCGATCTTTTTGATAAGTCTTTGTTTGTCCACGGTGCGTATCTGGTCGAGGAGTACCAAACCATCCTTCTCTTGGAATCGGATTTTGGGACGAAACAGAAAGTCAAACCCCTTGCTGGTCAAGGGTGCGATGATGACGGTGTTGAGTCGATGCATTTCATCAGGAGAGATGACAATGCAGGGGCGGGTTTTGCGTATCTCGGAGCCGACAGTTGGGTTGAGGGTGACGAGATAAATCTCGAAGCGTTTGACCTCCATCACCACTCCCATTCTTCCATCGGTTCATCGAGCCATTCTTGCAAGCGGGCGGGATCGTTGACCAAAGTATGATTTGCCAACTGCACATCGATTTCTTCTGCCCACTTGCTGCGTTCTGGGGTGCGTACCGGTCGCAAGAGCAGGCCATCACTCGTTACTTCAAACTCTATCTGAGCCCCTTCGAGCTGCACCTGCGCGATGATGGGTTTTGGGATGCGCACCCCTTGAGAATTTCCGATGCGGGTGAGGGTGGTCATGATGGACTCCTATTGTGTAATTAAGAGTAATTATATTGTAATAACTTTGGGATGTCAATTAGCGTGGGCTGGGTTGTTTCTACTCCACCGTCACACTCTTCGCCAAATTCCTCGGCATATCGACATCATTCCCCAGTCGCACAGAGATCTCCAGTGCCAGCAACTGCGTCACCACCATCATCTCGAAAAACTCGAGCATCGGATGGCTATCATACTGTGTCTGGATGAAGTCGTCGGCCAAATCGAACGGGCGGGGGCTGATGGCGAGGATGGTGGCGTCGCGGGCGCTGAGTTCCTGGACGTTGGATTTGACTTTGTCGTAGAGGAGGCTCTGGGGCATGAGGGCGATGGTGAAGAGTTCGCTATCCGCCAGAGCGATCGGCCCGTGCTTCATCTCGCCGGCGGGGTAGCCTTCGGCGTGGAGGTAGCTGATCTCCTTGAGCTTGAGCGCCCCTTCGAGAGCGAGGGGGAAAAACAGATCGCGCCCGATGAAGAAGAAGCCGTGCCCGTGGAGGTAGCGTTTGCTCAGGCGGTGGATTCGATCGTGGAGGGCATCGGTGACGATGAGGGCTTTGGGGGTGCGGAGCATCGCATCGCGTTCACGTTGGAGATGCTCAGCCTCGAGGCTCTTGCGCTGCTGAGCGATCCAGAGGGAGAGCATCCAGAGCACCATGGTCTGCGTGGCGAAGGCTTTGGTACTGGCGACCCCTTTTTCGATCCCGGCACGCGTCAGGAGGGTGGCGTCACTCTCGCGGACGATTGAAGAATTGTCAACATTGCAGATGCTGAGGCTGCGCAGTCCGGCACGTTTAGCCATCTTGAGTGCTTCGAGCGTATCGGCGGTCTCACCGCTCTGGGAGATGGTGATAAAGAGGGTATCTTGGCTCAGCAGTGGCTCTTTGTAGCGGAATTCGCTGGCGATCTCCACGTCACATCGGATTTTGGCGATCCGCTCGAAGAGGTACGAGGAGGCCAGTGCCGAGTGGTAGCTGGTACCGCAGGCGCAGATTTTGATGGCGTTGATCCCCTCAAAGAGGTCGTCGTTAAGTTCTTCAAGATGGATGCCCTCTTCGAGGACGCGTCCCATCATCGTCTCTCCCATCACGTGGCTTTGCTCGTAGATCTCTTTCTCCATGAAGAAACGGTACCCGTCCTTTTGAGCCAACGCTTTGTCGGTGGGGAGGGCTTGGGTCGCAAACGATTTGACTCCCTGAGCGTCAAACAGATGGACTTCGCCCCCCTTGACATACCCATAGTCTCCATCTTCGAGATAATAGACCTCTTTGGCTTTGCCGATGATCGGCGTATCGGAGGAGGCGAAATAGACCTCCTCTCCATCAAACCCGATCAGCATCGGTGAGCCGTTTTTGGCGAAGAAAATGGCATCGGGATCGGCCTCACTCACCAGCAGGGTCGCATACGCCCCCTCGAGACGGTCAATCGTCTGCTCAAACGCACCAAATGGATCACCTGAAGCGTTGTGGTACTGCTCAAACAGATGCACGATCGTCTCAGTATCGGTCTGGCTGAGGAAGGTGACCCCCTTGTCACTCAACTCTTTTTTGAGCCTTTGATAATTTTCGATGATTCCATTATGGACGACGTAGCTGTACTGCCCCATGTGAGGATGGGCATTGAGTTCGGTGGGTTTGCCATGGGTCGCCCAGCGGGTGTGACCGATCGCCGCACCGAAACCCTCAGAATGGTAATCTTTGGTCTTTTCACGCAGATGGGTCAGTTTGCCGACGGCTTTGAAATTGCGGAGGGATTTCCCCTCGACGACAGCGATTCCTGCTGAGTCATACCCCCGATACTCCAAATCCTGCAACCCATCAAGGAGGATCTCTTTTTTCTCTTTTTTTCCGATGTATCCGACGATGCCGCACATATGTTACTCCGTTAAGTCTGAGATAAGATTTTCTATATTATGGCAAAAATTCCCATTCTTCTCGATTAAGAAGAGATCATTGACCCGCCCTTTGGTCGTATGAATCTTAGTGGAGGCGACATCGACCCCATGCACATCGAAGCGATGAATGACGTAGGCGAGAAGCCCTTTTTGATCGCGAGTACGCAAGCGAAGGGTGGCGTATTCGCGGGAGTGTTCACAATCGGTTGTGATCTCATCCCCGCTGATCTTCGGACGGGAGAAGCGGATGGCATCTGTCCCGTGATATGCTTCATCGATGATGCGCTCTGCCTCGGGGAGTTCATCGGCGGGGATGGTCTCGGCAAAATCGATTTTGAAGTACTTTAAGTCATCGTAGAGCTTGGTGATCTCCATGCTGACGATGTTGAGCCGTGCCAGTCGAGCGAGCAGGTACCCCAGACGGATCGATCCACGTCGGATGATTTCGAGGGTAAGGAAATGGGTATTGCCAATAAACGTGTTGAGGGATTGGGTCTCAAAAGCCGCCTCCCCGATGGCAACAATACGGCGAG